>JASIBM010000677.1 GCA_030045175.1 Streptosporangiaceae bacterium
GGCGGCGGCGTCGTCGTAGCTGTTGCGGAGCAATGCGGTGAGCGAGGTGTGCGTTGCGGTGAGGATGACTTCACCGGATGCGATGGGCTTGAAATGCACAGTTGGCGGTTGGCTGGCGGTCGGCTGCGGGTTCGTGCGACCGTGAGTCAGGCGTATCCAGTT
This sequence comes from Streptosporangiaceae bacterium, assembly GCA_030045175.1. Taxonomy (GTDB): domain Bacteria; phylum Actinomycetota; class Actinomycetes; order Streptosporangiales; family Streptosporangiaceae; genus Chersky-822. The sequence goes on from JASIBM010000677.1 coordinate 163, forward strand.
GCCGGTTCGCGCCGTTTGCCGGGCGAACTGCTCTAGTTCATGAGAGGCGTGCCATGTCCGAGGTCTGGCCAGGAAGCCGTCGTCGCCCTCGCGGCCGCTGTGGAAGGCGTAGATCTTAGTTCCGACTACGATGTCGCCGAGCGCGATGTCGTTTCTGAGGCTGCCTGCGATGCCGACGCACAGTAGCGCCGCGGGCCGGAACAGTGCGATTGCTCTCTCGGCCACGATGGCTGCGCTGAGGTTGCCCTCACCGGTCAGGCCCAGGCAGATGGTTCCAGGGGCGTCGGTCAGCTGGCCGGTTTCGAATAGGGTTCCCGCTGGGTGCACCTGTGTCCGTGACTCTTGCAGGTAGTGGCGGACTGCCTCGAATTCCAGGTCCAGCGCGGTCAGCACGATGACGGTGCTCACGAGCCAGCCCTGCCGCCGACCGACGTGACGAGCATATGGTGGGGCTGGCCTGGCGCTACCGCGTCGGGGATTATCATCGCTGGCCGGTCGGTGCGCCTGCCGGCGCGCTGAGGCCTGATATGCCTCCTCGGTGTTCCTGGCTCAGGTGCCTTGGCCGCTGGCTTGCTTGACCGGTCCGGCAAGGCCCGTAGAGGTGGCCATTTGAGAAGCTGCCAGACCTGCTCGGGCCGAGGCTAAGGCTTCGAGTTCGCCCGGATGGCCAGCTGAGCAGCTTGTGTGGATCCACCGTCCGGCTCCCTTCGTTTGGGCTGGTCTTACAGGTGCGGCTTTCGTGAAGCACTCTGGCGCGGTCGGGTTAAGATCGTGCAGAGTCCGGACATGCGCAGTTCCGCGTATTCGGCTGTCTGCCGGGGTGGTATCCGGCGGATGTCATCCATGGTCGGTGCCCGCAAGCAACGGCGCAGTAGTGTGCTTGGCGGAATAGTGCGTAAGAGTTCAGGCGCGCCGGATCTGACGTCGGCGGACCGAATCGGGAACTAGGGCAGCAGCATGCGATGAGTCCCTGATGACCTGCAGCGCTGGCTCTGTTGCCGCTCGTATACGGCCCGGCAGTTGGTGAGCACGGCCAGCAAGTAGCAGGTAAACCGGCAGCACGCTGCGATATGGTGGCCACCCCAGGCTCAGAAGCTGCCGCATGTCGGTAGCGACGGCGTCGCCATCGCCGCGTGAGATTGCGAGTGCAAGGTGTGCCTTGACGAGGGGAATCTGCGGCGTGGATCGCCGGATGTCCGCGCGGGCGACGCTGATTGCCGCTTGCATTTCATCGAGAGCGCGGCTGAGGTGACTGCGTAGCACCGAGATGGGCGCCGCACGGGCCTCGTGCGCTATCAGGCGCAGCGCCGAGATCTCTACTGACCGGTACATCAGGCGCGTGTAGTAATGCGCGTCGGCGTCACCGGAGTCAGAGACGTATCGGTCAAGGTGATAGCCCGGCAGGGCGGCGAGCATCCTCCCTGCCCGCGCTGTGCAAGCGGTGGCGGCGGCGAGGCTATGGCTGGCCCGTTCGGCCCCGACTGTCGCGCCGAACTCGTGCAAGGAGCCCAGTTGCATCTCAGCGTGGCGGCGGTGGATGCCGCTACGCATGAGCTCGATCTGGTAGCGCCATTCGCTTATCTCGACGATTCGGTCTCGGCCGGGTGCCCAGGCAGCCAGCGCGGTCAGTTCCTGTGCGCGGTCCAGGACGGCGAATGCCTCGCTAAACTCCATGTGAGCGGATAGCACGATTCCGCAGGCAATCAGGGCATTTAGCTGGGCTGCTGCAGCTTGCCAGCATGTTGTGCCGTCGAACTCGAACAGGCGGCGGGTGTAGTGGACGATACGGCGGTCCTCCCGGTCGCGCGCGTTACCCACGGCCGCGCTGAGCAGCCTGACGGCGATCCTCGGACTGATCCGACTCGGAGGATTGAGTGAGCTAAGTGCCAGTTGCAGGAGGAGATGAGTGGTGAACACGTCGTCGGGGAAGGTCGCCATCAGCCTTATGACGTCATCGTCGGCGGCCTTCCCGCAGGCAAACGGCGCAGCAGTGGCCGGAGCGACGACCAGGCTGGCGACCGTGTGCCCGAGGTAGGCGGGACGGGCATCACTTCTCTCCCATGCCCGCTGGTCCCGCGCGTGGTGTGGCCTGGCGCCGGCCTGACCGGCGCCATTGGCTCCGTAGTAGATCTCGAACAAGGCGTTAGAAAGGGCGGCGCGAGCCCGCGCTAGTTCGCGGGCGTTCACCGATCCGGCGCGAGCGCCAGCCTGCCGGTATCGGGCGATCAGCAGGTCGATCTCACGGAGCAGCGTGAGCTGAGCGGCACCCTCACCGCTCTGGGCGTCGTCAGGGCCAACGGCACAGTCGTCGGCAGTGTCCCCGATACTCATGAGGTCGCGTGCCCTCTCTACCACGAGGCGGAAGTCTGAGGATGCGATGAACTCGATGCGACTAAGGTGCAGGTCGGACAGGATGGCGAGCATCCAAGGGCTGGCCAGAGGGTCAGTTGCGGCTCTGACCGCAGTTACGCTGCTGCTCCGCCGTACCGGCATGAGCTGGGCTACCTTTTCCACGGCGCTGCGGCGGATCCGGTGCACGCTACTGGCGTCGAGCGGACGCTGATCGCGGTTACGGTTCCGCGGAAGCCGACGGGAGATCGGGTCGATCGGCGAGTCGCGGCTCGAAGGGTAAACGTGAAGGCCGGCGTAGGCGGTGAGCGCGATCCTCTCCGCCGGCGTCAGCCCCGCACGATCGCACAACAACCGTAGTTCCAGGCGCAGCGCCGGGATCGGACGACTGCCATCCGCTTCGGCTGGCTCGCCGGCCAAGGGGCGCAGCCATCCGGCCGCCGCGGCGGGCAACTTCCGTGCTCGGGCACCGACGTCTGGCGCCGGGTGAGCCACGAAGGTCCTAGGTCCGCGCTGCCACTGGCGCACAACGTCAAAGACCGCCAGCGCGTCACGGCAGCTGAGGCATTCCCCGCCCACCGTCCGCCCTCGCGACTGGGTAGCCGTCCCGACAAAGCGTGGGGTATTGCCATTAATTTCATCAGGATAACCTCCACAGGCGCGAGTTGCGCCAGAGCAGTCGGTAGGGCTGGCAGCGATGGATTAGCCTCGATCCACCTGGAGCGGGTCCTCGGCCCGGACCACCCCAACACGCTGACCAACCGGAACAACATCGCGTACTCGACCGCAGAGTGCGGGGACCTGGCGGAGGCGCTGCGCCCGGCCCGGCCTTGGTGATTTCGATAATTCCGAACATCCAAGAGCGGAACTGCCCTCACCTTTGTCCGGACTCGCCAGCCCATATTGACCGTTATTAACTGGGCTTACGATCCTCAAATCTCCGAAGAGCAGCGCCAGAGCCGTCGGCGTGCGCACTTTCCAGGAAGGCAGTCGTCACGGAGAGCGACTAGCCGCCCGCGGCCGGGCCGCGCGGAGCGCTGAATCGGGTGTCCGGGTCTCAGAGGATCGTGCCTAGTCTCAGGTGATCGTGCCCGCCCAGGTCAGAGCGGTGACGGTTGCTTTGACCGCCCCGTGTTACCTCGTTCCGTGTCTCACCTCAAATTGCCCGCCCAGGTCAGGGCCGTGCGGCGGGCACCGTGCACTGAGATCGGACATCGGGCTCTGCTTGGCTTAGCGCCATCGGGCCGCTGCCAGGGCGCATAGTTGCTCGATCTGCACTGTTGCCCGTCGCCCGCCGCCCTGCCGATACCGAACGAGCCGCCGGCGCGCGGATCGACTGCGAGTGCCGATCACGTTGAGCATCGACAGTGCGCTCTGAACTTCCTCGGTAGCGGTCGAGCCCGTGTCGCGGCGGCCGTGCGTGATCGTGTTCGCGGGGCCATTATTGACGGGTGGTTGCTTTCCGGTCGAGACGGCTCGGCCTCGTACTCGGCGTCAGTCTTGACGGCGCGCAGTATCAGCACTTCGCCTCGCTGGTCACGACGCGCGCCAGCGAGGATTTCGATCTGGACTTCAAACGCGATCTCTATGGGAGGTCCGATGGCGAGAAGCGGAAGCTGGCCGGTGATGTCGCAGCCCTGGCGAACACTGCGAGCGGAGGATTGATCATCCTTGGCATTGAGGAAGACGACCAGGCGCGCGCGGCAGCCGCGCCGGGTGTCGAGATCTCTGATGCCGAGATCAGCCGCATTCGTCAGATCATCGCGTCGCTGGTCGCGCCGCTGCCCGCATTCGAGGTTCTGCCGTCAGGCGATCCCAGCCAGCCTGGGCGCGGGTTTCTAGTCATCGCGGTGCCAAGGAGCGCACGTGCGCCGCATGCTGTCCTCGTCGACGAAGGCCTGCGGTTCCCGGTCCGCCATGGCAGGACAACCCGGTATCTAACCGAACCCGAGGTTGCCAGCGCTTACCGCGAGCGCTTCTCGAGCGTGCATGAAGTCGCGGACCGTGCCCGCCAGATCGAGGCGGGGGCAGCAGGGCGGATGAAGCGTGCCGACGATCACTGCTGGCTTCTCGTATCGCTGGTCCCTGAGCTTCCGGGCGACCTGCTCGTCGATCACGCAGCTCTCGACGGAGCCAGGCGTGAGATCGTCGGCCGGTTCCCGATGATCATTCCCACCAATAGTTCCTGGCATCACGCCGATGTGGGCTGGCGGTGCCTGATGCTCAGCGGCTCCCGGGATGCTCCGCGCTTTACCAGGTGGCTGGCCGCTGACCTGCACTCCGACGGCGCCGGTATCTTCGCAGTGAACGTGATTGACAGCTTCAGGTCCCGGAGGACGAGTTCTGCAGACCCGGACCCTTCGATCGGTGTTCACGATGAGGAGCTCATCAACGGCATCCTCTCCGGCCTTCGCTTCCTGGCACAGCACGCACGGGACAGGGTCGGCGCTGGCGGCGACGCGCTGATCCGAGCACAGATCCATGCGGAGGACGGCAGCCGGAAGGTGCTACTAAGCGCCGGGTTCCGGTCATCCGGCGACAGCATGGGCCGGGATCTGCACTTCCCGGCGAGAACAGCGCAGGCCGCAGCGCCGCTCGACGCCCTCGCCGACGATGGCCCGGGCCTGGTCAGCGCCTCTTCGCTTCTCGCCAATGACCTATTCCAGCAGTTTGGATTGCCTGAGGCCATCCAAATCACCCGTGACGGCGAACTGCGCCGCCCGTACTGGGGCAGTGCTCGTCACCCGCAGATAGAAGAATGGGCGAATCGAGCAGGAATTACCCTAACGGACGAAATTCTTCCCCTGTCCTGACTAGTCAGGCTTGCCGCCGCCAGCCGAGAAACCTGGAGACAGCCCTCAGAACGCCCGTTCGCGCGCGAGGCGAAAGGCGAGCCGCCGCTTGCCGATCTCGCACCTATCGAGCCGACTGCGTGCCTGGCGCTATGGCAGGCGTTCACGTTGCGTGTTAGTGATGCTGCGGCAGGCTCGCGGGACGCGGGGCTCTGCGC
>JASIBM010000678.1 GCA_030045175.1 Streptosporangiaceae bacterium
GTCTCGCTGCCGGTGGCCCGTTCCGGGTACGGCTCGTTGAACAGGTCGAATATGACCGCGTCGTCGCCCTTGAACCAGCGGGCCACCGACGCCCAGAAGCGCACCGCGCCCGTATCGGGCATCGGCTTCTGGCAGACGGCTTGCGCGGACGAGCACCCCGACGACGGGCCGGTGTAGGCGCCGTCGGTCCAGTGCAGGTCCAAGATCACGTCCAGGCCATTGGCGTTGAGCAGCTGCACGTATGACCAGATCGCGTGCCGGTAGGCCTGGCCGCGGTACGCGGCCTTGACATAGCCCTCGCCCAGCCAGCAGGCCTCGTTCAGCGGCACCCGCACGGCGTTGATGCCCCAGCTCTTCATCGCCGTGATCGATGACTGGTCGTTCGGGCCGTCGAAGATCCCCCAGCCCTGCACGCACGCGTACTCTGTGCCGGATCGGTCGACCCCGTGCAGGACCACCTGGCCACCGCGACGATCGACCAGATGGTTGCCGACGACGTGCAGCAATGGCGCCGAATTCGTCATGATGGCTGACGGCGAACGCGGCGCGAGCGAGGCTGGCGATGCCAGCGCGAGCGGGCCAAGGCCAAACGCGGCCAGGCCAGCCACCGTCAGGACGATTACCCGTTTCCCGGCCATTTTGACCATGCCCCCAGCGTGCCACGAGCACCCGGGAGCTTGCGTAGCTTTACCGGAAAGCGCGCCGTTTTACCGGCCACGAGCCCGCCGTTGTTGCCCGCGAATTACCCTGGCGAGGTCAGCACCGACACCGAGTGGCCGGTCAGGTTGGCAATGTAGATGGCGCCGGTCGCCGGGTTGACCGCGACAGCGTGCGGGAAGCTGCCCATGCGGCGGATGATGGCGGTCAGCGTGCTGGTTCCGCCGTTGATCACCGACAGCGTGTTGCTGGCGTAGTTGGTCACGTAGACGACGTTGGTCAGCGTGTTGACAGCGATTCCGACCGAGTGGCGGTGCAGCGAGACTGTGGCGATCACCTTGTCCGTCCTGCCGCGGATCACCGACACCGTCTTGCTGGCGTCGTTAACCACGTAGACGAGGCCGGTGCGCGGGTTGACCGTTACTCCGTCCGGTGCTTGCCCGACCGGGACGGTGGCGATCACCTTGTTCGTGCGCCCGCGGATGACCGACATCGTTTCGGCGGAAATGTTCACCACGTAGATGAGATTGGCGCGCGGGTTGACGGCTACGGCGTACGGGAAGTCGCCCACGGGGATCGTCGCTGTCACCTTGTTCGTCCGGCCGCTGATGACGGACACCGTGTTGCTGAGGTTGTTGACCACGTAGACGAGGTTCGTCCGTGGGTTGACCGCGACTGCCCCCGGCTGCTGACCCGCGCGGATCGTGGCGATTACCTTGTCGGTACGGCCGGAGAGCACCGACACCTTGTTGCTGAGGTTGCAGCCCACGTAGATGCGGTTCGTCTGCGGGTCGACCGCGATCCCGGCCGGGTAGCCGCGGACGCGCACGGTGGCGGTGACGGCGTTGGTCCGGCCGCTGATCACCGCCACCCGCTTGGTGGCGTTGTTGGCCACGTAGACGTTGCTGGTCAGCGGATCCACCGCCACGTCGAACGGCTTGCCGCCCACGTGGATGATGGCCGTGACCCTGATCCCACCGCCGGCCACCCGCGCGGTGCCCGCCGACGCGGTCCAGGCGGTGGCGAGCGCGAATGCTCCGATCAGTCCCGCGGTGATGATCGCGGCGCGATGAGCGAGCCGCATCGCATCCTCCTTTTCCGGTCAGCCGGCGAATAGGTCGGGTGCCTGCGGGTAGCTGGCGGCCATGGCTAGAGCCAGAACCGTAGCCGGGCACGCTATCCCCGGCATCGTCGTGTTCTTCTTCTGGGTGGTCGTCGTCATCTTGGCCATCATCGTCCTGGCGTTCGTCGTGCACTGGGCCGGAGGCGGAGCACTCCACCTCAGGCTCGGGCACTTCTTCCTGGACGTCGGATTTAGCTGACTGTTAGACGCGCAAGGACCCAGCCCGGTGGTCCGTCCCGGCCAGGGAATGAACCAAACTTGTCAGGGCTGCAGGGGTGACGGGTGGCGCGGCTCGTAGACGGCGAGTTCGGTGCCGTCCGGCAGGCGGATGGCGGCCAGCAGGCCCCAGCCCTGATCGCTGGGATCCTTGGTGACTTCGGCTCCTCGGTCCCGCAGGTCGGCAAGCGTGGCGTGGATGTCATCGCACATCAGGTAGAGCTCGTGATGGCCGTCCCCGCTGGCCGGATGAACAGCGAGCTCGGCTGGAGGAAGCGCGAAGACAGGCCAGCCACCGCCTGCATCGACTGAGGGCAGGCCGAGGACGTCCGTGAAGAATCCGCGGACCTTGTCGGCCTGCGGGGAGAACACGATGGCGTGGATCCCAGTAATCACCTGGCCATGCTAGCCGTCCCAGGCTGCTGATGTCATAAACTGCCATCAAGTACGATCTCACCATGGGCCGATGGGAGCCGGGCGCACGCGAACGCCTTGAGAGGGCGGCGCTCGAGCTGTTCATCGAGGACGGCTACGAGCGGACCACCGTGGCCGAGATCGCCGCGCGGGCCGGTGTCACCGAGCGCACGTTTTTCCGCTACTTCACCGACAAGCGCGAAGTGCTCTTCGGCGGTGGCCACGAACTGGAAGACTTCCTGGTCAGGCTGGTGGCTGCGGCTCCGGCCTCGGTCGCGCCGATTGAGGCGATCGCGGGCGCACTCGACATGGCCGCCATCGAGATCTTCGCTGAACGGCAAGCCTTCGCCCGGCAGCGCCAGACGGTCATCAGCTCGAACCCCGATCTGCAGGAGCGGGAGCTGCTGAAGCTCGCCTCCTTGACCGCGGCGCTTGCCGCAGCCCTGCGCGACCGGGGTGCCAGCGAGCTAGGTGCCAGCCTCGCCGCGGAGTCCGGGGTAGCCGTCCTGAAGACCGCCTTCACGCAATGGGTGAGCGAGGACAACGCGAAGGATCTCAGCGAGATCATCGTCAAGACGTTCGCTGAGCTGAAGGCCGTCGTAGCCGTCGCGTAGCCTCGGCCGGGCACATGGCCGGCCGGTCAGGGCAGCAGGACGATCTTGCCGCGGACGTGACCCGTGGCGAGGTGCGCGTATGCGTCGCGGACCTGCGCCATCGGGTACGTCGCTGCGACAGGCACCTCCAGTTCGCCGGCCGCGATCAGGCCCGCCAGCTCGGCAAGCACGGCGGCGCTGGCCCCGGCGGCGTTTCCCTCGGCCTTGACGCCGTACGTCTCGACCGCGTCGAACCTGGTTATCGTGTCCACCCGGGCCGGCGAGACCTCAAGCTCATCGATGGCCAGTTCGACGTAGTCCCCGCCCTGGGTGTCGATGAACGCGTCCACCCGCGGCGCGGCCGAGCGGATCCGGGCGGCGACGCCGTCGCCATAGGTCACGGGGACGACGCCGAGCGCGGCGAGCCATGCGTGGTTGGGCTCGCTGGCCAGGCCTATCACGGTCGCGCCTGCGCGGCTGCCAAGCTGCACCGCGATCGAGCCGACCCCGCCCGCCGCCCCTGACACGGCAAGGGTGTCGCCTGCCTTGAGCGCCACCGCCCGCACCGCCGCCCAGGCGGTGAACCCGGCGACGGCCAGGGCGCCAGCCACCTCCCACGGCACTGCCGTCGGCTTCGGCGTCAGGTTCGCCGCGTCCACGACGACGTACTCCGCGTGGCTTGACCGCGTGTCGACCCAGCCGATCACCTCCTCGCCCGCCGCGACGCCGGTCACGCCAGGACCGACCTGCTCGACGACCCCGGCCAGGTCGCTGCCCTCGCCCGAGGGGAACGTGGCTGGCCACCGGGAGTGCAGCATGCCCTGACGGATCTTCGCCTCACCGGGGTTGATCCCGGCCGCCTTGACCCGGACAAGGACCTCCCCTGATCCCGGGACCGGCCTCGGCACGTCTGCCACCTTCAGCACGTCGGCCGGGCCGTACTCGTCAAACCGCACCGCCTTCATTTCCGGCGCCTCCCGCGTCGCTCGGATCCGCTTCGGTGACGGCGCTAGCCGCCGCCGCTGTTCGTCATGCCCGCTTCATTCCACGCTCTAGCGCAACCGCCGGGCCGTCACAACAGGAAGTCGCAACAGGAAAGGGCGCATCATCGGCAAGCGGCGACCCGGTTGCCGATCCGGGCCGCCGCTGCCAGTTCGGGACGAGTTAGGGCATGGCCACCTTAGTCCAGGTCTTGCCGGCGTTGATGGTCTTCATCAGCCCCAGGCTGTAGGCGATGACCGGCCCGCCGTCGAAGTGGATCACGTAACCGGTCGTGGCTGACGCGTAGGCCAGGTCACGGAATTCCAGGCCACCGTCGAACCACGTCAGCTGCCGCCAGGTCTTGCCGCCGTTGCCCGACTGGTACAGGTAGGTGGCGCCGCTGGCGGCCGACATGGTGATCACCTTCGGGTTGCCTGCTGGCATGGCCAGCACGCCGACCTGGCCGGCGACGCCAGGCTTCCCGGCGAGGCGGAAGGTGCGCCCGCCGTTGTCGGAGGTGAAGACCTCCTTGACGCTGAGGCCGGGCTGCGGGTACGCCTGGTCCGAGCACGCGACGGCGACCTGGCTCGTCGACGCGGCGGCTACCGCGCTGGCAGACAGGTTCGGGCTCTTGCAATGGAACGACAGCTTGGTCCAGTGCTTGCCGCTGTCGGTGGACGTCCACAGCTCCGGTACGAAGCCGCCGTCGCCGGCGCCACTCGGGGCTCCGGCCCAGACGGAGTGACCGTAGACCGCCAGCGCGTTCTGCGGGGAGATGCCGGGGACGAGGGTCCAGGTAGTAGTGCCCACCTGGCTCTCGTACAGCCGGGCCTGGTCGAGGCCACCGTCGGTCGGCTCGGCCACCGCGAAAGCGACCCCGTCCGATGCCGCCAGCGCGATGACCTCACCTGGCAGGCTTTCGCTGTGCCATTGCGCGCCGCCGTCGGTAGTGGCCCACAGGCCTGGCGCGAACAGCCAGCCGTCGCTGGCGTTCTCGAACCGGACCGTGCTCACCGCCGACAGCGGAGAGCCGGTGAACGGCGGAACGAGCTCGACCGCAGGCACGGGCACCCGCGTCCAGCTCGTGCCGCCGTTGACGGTCTTTTCCAGCCGTGCCGTGCACGGCATCCTGCTGCAGCCGCGGGCGCCAAGCACGAAGCCGGTGCTCGCTGACACGAAGCTAGCCGAGTCCGCCTCGAAGCCCTTGGGGGGCGGCGGGTTCCCGCTCGCGAGCTCAGCCGATGCGCTGCCCGCTCCTAGCGCCAGGATCAGCACGGGGACGGCGGCGAGCGCCACCGCCCGGTAGGACGACATCTTCATTGTCGAGTCCCCCTTCACTTTCTTCATTGAGCGCGGTACTCCACCTCGCACTGCTACCGACGTCTCAGCGGCCTGGCGGGTTGGACCGGAAGCCGGCCGGCATGCCTGACCGGCCGCGGCACTTGAGCGCGGCCACTCAGACCTCGGCGTGCTCGAGTCCCGCGCAGGACAAATGCCACGTAACCTGGGGTTGTGAAGGCAGGCGGAGCACTGGTGCTCGCCGAGGACCCCGAATACGCTGGGCGCCGCGCGGCGCATGAGGCCCGCGCGTCGCTGGGTGGGTTGCGGCCGTCCTTCGGCGTGCTGCTCGCGTCCGCTAGCTTTCTCGGCTCGGCGAAGACCCTGGTCACGGCGGTGGCCGAGCAGATCGGCCCGCTTCCCCTCATCGGCTGCGTGGCGGAGGCGGTGGTTGGCGGTGCCCGCGAGGTCGAGTCCGCGCCCGCGGTCTCCTTGTGGCTCGCAGCCGAGCTTGGCCCGGTCGAGACGTTCGCCATGGAGTACGTCCGGACGTCAAGCGGCGGTGTACTCGCCGGCTACCGGTTCGGGCCGGATCAGCCCGGCGTCCACCTGATGATCTGCGACCCGTTCACATTCCCTGCTGATGACCTGCTCGACCACCTCAACAACCACGTCGCGGGGACGGTGGTCCTTGGCGGGATGGCCAGCGGCGGGCTGCGGCTGCGGCAGAGCCGGCTGTTCCTTGACGGCAAGGTCCTGTCCCGCGGTGCCGTCGGGGTTCACCTGCCGGGGGCGGAGATCCGCACGCTGGTGTCGCAGGGATGCCGGCCCGTTGGCGACCCCTACACCGTCACCGGAGCTCAAGGTAGCGTGATCACCGAGCTCGGCGGGCGCCCGCCGCTGACGCGCCTTCGTGAGCTAGCCGCCGCGTTGCCGGACCGCGACAGGGAGTTGCTCGCCCGGGGGGTGCACGTCGGGATGGTCATCAACGAGTACCAGGCCGAGCGGCGCCAGGGCGACTTCCTGATCCGGGGCGTCGTCGGCGCCGACCAGGAGTCGGGAGCCATCTCGGTCGGCGGCGATGTGGCGGTAGGCCAGACGCTGCAGTTCCAGGTCAGGGACGCCGACTCGGCAGATGAAGACCTGCGGCGCACCCTGGAGCACGAGGTCGCCGCGCTGGGCGGCCGCCAGGCCGCCGGGGCACTGCTGTTCACCTGCAATGGCCGCGGCTCGCGGCTGTTCGGCGAGCCCGACCATGACGCCGGACTGCTCGTGCGGATGCTGGGCGAGATCCCGGTAGCTGGGTTCTTCTGCGCCGGGGAGCTAGGCCCTGTCGGCGGCCGGAGCTACCTGCACGGCTTCACGGCGTCGATCGCGCTCTTCCCCGAAGCGCCGCCCGCACCGCCCCAGCCGCCTCAGCCGCCCCAGCCGCCATCGAGCTGACGCCGACCCTAACCCGGCTGCCGTCTTGGGCTGCACACTGAGGGGATGAGGGGATCGCGCGGCGACTATGTCACCTTCTGCGTCGCCGGGATCGCAACCGCGCTGGCGTACCTGTGGCTGCCAGACGTGGCGCTGCTGATCGTGGGCGCGACGGTCACCGTCCTGGCGGCTGCGGCGCTGATCGTCGGCGCCCGCCGCGGCCGGGAGTGGCGCCAGCAGCAGGCGCTGACCCGTGAGCTGTGGGTCGCGGCCCGCCGCATCCCGCCTGGCCACGTGCTCACCGACCCAGGCACCGGCGACCTGCTCAGCGTCGAGCGCGAGCGTGGCTGGCTCACCCTGGTCGTCGCCGTGCCGCAGGCCCCGGCGCGCAATGGCGGGCCGG
>JASIBM010000679.1 GCA_030045175.1 Streptosporangiaceae bacterium
TTCTTCAACGGCCGCGTCGCGCACGGGTACCTGGTCCTGTCCTTCGCGGCCGGGCTGTTCGTGGACCCGGATCCGGGTCCCGTGCTGGCCAACTACGGGCTGGAGAACCTGCGGTTCCTCACCCCGGTCTATCCGGGCGACGAGCTCACCGTGACGCTGACCTGCAAGCAGATCACGCCGCGCGGCGGCGCTGAGCATGGTGAGGTGCGTTGGGCCACGGAGGTGACCAACCAGGACAAGGCACAGGTCGCCACGTACGACGTGCTCACCTTGGTAGCCAACCAGTGGCCGCCGGCCTGACGGCGCGGGCGCGGAAGGCGCGGGCGGCATCGTGAGCACAGGCGGCGCGGGCGCGGATGGCGCGGATGGCATCGTGAGCACAGGCGGCGCGGGCGCGGATGGCGCGGGCGGGCCGTCGTCCGGCCGACGAGTGCCATGGGGCGACACGCCTGTCGCTGGCTGGAGTCCTTACCCCCGGCACGACCCGCCGATTTACCCTCGGCGCGACTTGCCTGGCTCGGGCTTGCCTCCTTACCCCGGACGCGAGCCGCTGGTCGCGGGGTGGTATCCCGACCCAGACAGTTCCGATCTCATGCGATGGTGGAACGGCCGAGCGTGGACCACGCGAATGCTCTGGCCGTGGTCGCCGCCTCGTTCACCGGCCGGGCGGCTCGCGTCGTGGCTCGCCAGCCCGGCGGGCTCGTTGTTCAGCGCGATCGTCGCGGCCGTGGCGATCGTGGGCTGGGCCGCCACGGCCGTGCTATTCGCCGTCATCGCGGTGTCCGGACCGGTGGCGGGCGCGGCATCCGCGCTGAACGCCGTAACGCTCGCCGTGCTGCCGGTCCTCGATCTCGCGGCGGTGGTCGTCGCGGGGATGTCTCGGGCCGGCCAGGGTGGCCCGGCGTGGCCGGCCGGAGCCACGCGGGACATGAGAAGGGCGGCACGGCGCGCCAGCCGGGCACAGCGCGCCGGGATCACGAGGCCCTCGGCGGTGCAGCCCCTCGCGTCCCGCATCGTTCGCAGTGCCGTGCGCCGCCTCGACGGCTCTGCCCGGCTCACCTCGTTGCCGAGTCCGGTCGGCCGGACTCTTGCGGCAGCGACATGGCTCACCGTCGCGGCATTCACCTGGTCCGTCGCGCGAGGCGGCTTTCAACTTGAGGGCGCGCTGGGCCAGCAACTCGCCGTCACGGCCTGGATGATGCACCTGATCGGATGGTGCACCGCGGCCTGCAGGAGGCTGAACCGAAATCGCTCCACGGCGCGAATGTGGGCTGAGCCTCACGCCAGGCAAGGCGCTCCATATTTGCCGAGGACGCAGCAGAGGAGATGATTCCGGGCTGGCTAACTTCTCGGCGCTGACTTAGATTGACCGCAGGCTGAAAGTCACGTGGGTGGGCGGAGCACATAACTTGTACCGCTTGTACCGCAGGTTCCTGATCATGCTTGGCGCGACCGCGCTGACGGTGGGCGCCGTCGCTTGCAGCAGCGCCTCGTCATTGCTAGGCGGGCGGTCCGCCCACTCGAGTCGGCACCACTCGCGCCACACGCATCACTCACGCCGCACCCACCACTCGCACCGCACCCGCCACTCGCACCCGCACGCCGGGTTCTTGCACGTGCTGACCGAGCCTCGCGCCGGGATGGGACCGATCTACCGGCTCATCACCAAGGCGCATTCTTCGGTCGATCTGACCATGTACGAACTGATCGACCGGACTGCGGAGGCGGACCTTGCCGCCGACGCTGCCAGGGGTGTGAACGTTCGGGTGATCTTGGACCAGCACTTCGAGAAGGCCGCCAACACCGCGGCCTATGCCTACCTGGCCGCCCACCGCGTGCATGTGCGGTGGGCTCCCGCCGGGATGACCTACCATCAGAAGACCCTCACCGTGGACGATGCCACCTCCGTCATCATGACCGGCAACATGATTACGCGGGACTATCCAGGCACACGGGACTTCGCCGTTATCGACACCAACCACGCCGACGTCACCGCCATTGTGACCACGTTCGACGCCGACTTCGCCGGCCGTTCGATCACCCCGCCGCAGGGCCACGACCTAGTCTGGTCGCCGACGAACGCACAGGCATCGGTCTTGTCGGTCATCAACAGGGCGGCTCACACCCTCGCCGTGGAGGACGAGGAGATGGACGACCCGGCTGTCACAAGCGCCCTGGCAGCCGCCGCGCGACGTGGCGTGGACGTCACCATCACCATGACCGCCAATCCCGAATGGGACCAGGCTTTCGATGAGCTGGCCCGGGCCGGCGCCCACATCCGGCTCTACCCCGACGACCCCAGTTCCCTGTACATCCACGCCAAGGCGATCGTCGCGGACGCCGGCCTGCCAGGCCAGCGGGTGCTCGTCGGCTCGCAGAACTTCTCCGTCGCTAGCCTTGACTACAACAGGGAACTAGGCATCCTCACCAGCGACCCGGCCATCGTCACCGCCATCAGCGCGACCCTCGCCGGCGACTTCGCCCGGGCCACGCCCTACTCCCCGCGGCCAAGCCGACCCGTGCCCAAGGTCCTGTCGTCAGGCGCCTGGTGTAAGGCAAGCGCGACCGTCTACAAGGCCTCCGACCACGAGAACAACGTCTACGTGCACTCCAACCAGCCCCACCAGGAAGCCAGAGCGACCGCCGACGGCCTTTCCCATACCCAGCGGACCAACGCATCCGGCTATGCGCTGATTTACCTCAACGGTCCCCCGCCCGGCGCCCGGATCACCGTCACTGTCGGCCAGGCCACCTGCACCACCAGCGACTGACAACTGCGGACGGCGGATCGCCAGCCCTCAATGGCGCGGCGCGGCTGTCGCGCATGACCCCAAGCGAGAACGTGCCAGACCGGACGGTATCACCGAATGCGGCGCCCTGGCGGGAAGCCATATCTCATAATCGACTGGCGAGTGGCGGCGGGTCGTCACGGCATCGGCCGGCTGGAGGTCGAGGGCATGGGGCTGCGGCGGGCGGGGAGAGGACGCGCGGGCGCGGCCTGGCGCGGTGGCACTACCCGGCGCGGTGCGGTCGCGGTCCTGGCGATGACGGCGGTCGCGTCGGGCGGGTGGCTCGCCGACGCCGGCCCGTCCGGGCCATTGCCCGTCGCCCTGGTGGCGCGGGCCACGCCGCCAACGGGAGCCGTGTTGCCAGGGCCTACGGGATCGGCGGCCGGGCGCTACAACACCGGGGCCACGCACTCGCCCAGGCTGCTGCGGATGCTCGCCGGGCCGCCAGGAGCAGCGCGCCCGGCCGTCACGGTGCCGGCCGGCGAGGCGCTCGGGATCGATGTCTCGTCAAAGGATCACCCCAACGGCGCGCCGATCGACTGGGCCAAGGTCGCGGCGGCCGGGTACAAGTTCGCGTTCATCAAGGCCACCGAGGGCTCGTACTACGTCAACCCCTACTACGCCTCCGACGTCGCCGAGGCCAGCGCGGCCGGGCTGTTCACCGCCGCGTATCACTTCGCGATCCCGAATAACTCCAGCGGCACCCTCCAGGCCGACCTCGCCGTGAACGCCGCCGAGCAGGCCGCGCCTGGCGGGACAAGCCTGCCGCTGATCCTGGACGCCGAGTACGACCCGTACGTCAGCCTTGATCACACCAACGAGTGCTATGGGCTGTCCCAGACCGCGATGACGGCGTGGATCGGGGCGTTCGTCGCCGAGGTGGTCCGGCGGACTGGCGAGCACCCGGCGATCTACACCACCAGCGACTGGTGGAAGGCGTGCACCGGCGACAGCACGGCGTTTGGCGCGGACCCGCTGTGGATCGCGAGCTGGGGTGCGCCAGCGACCACGCCGCCGGGCTGGACGGCCTGGACGTACTGGCAGTTCACAAGCACGGCGACGGTTCCGGGCATCAGCGTCAAGACCGACGT
>JASIBM010000680.1 GCA_030045175.1 Streptosporangiaceae bacterium
ACCACCTCACCGGTTCGCTCGCCGTACAGCCACTGCTGCAGGCTGCGCAGGCTCTCTTCCTCGCCGAGTCGCTGGCCGAGCACCGCCCAGGTGTCGGTGATCCGGTCGCCGGACCTGGTGACATCCTCGGTGCTCGCCGCGTAGCCAAGCCGCACCCGCAGCGCGTCCACGGTCGGTGCGGGCAGGTCCGCCCGGCGGTCCCAGGCCGAGCAGAGCAGGTGGGCCGATCCGAGCTGGTCGGTCAGCCGGTCCGGCCAGTCGGCCCGATGCCCTCCGGTCGCCGCGATCGTCGCCATCCGGCGAACCTGCCCGGCTAGCCCTCGAGCCTGCGCGTCGATCATGCGCCTGGCCTGGGCGTCCCACCAACCCCACGGCTGGGACTGGGCCGCGCCGAGCCCGCCCCGCGCCAGGTCAGCCAGCCAGCGCCGCATCTCGGCGACACCCGCGTCGACCTTCGCCTCCCGGCTGGCCGCGCGGCGCTCCGCCGCCCGCGGGTCGGCCTGCTCGCCAGCGGGACGCTCCTGCCGGGCCGGCCTCGCCGCCCTGGCGGCACGGTCCGCGAGCCACTGCGCCACCCAGTCGGGACGGGCACCAGCCGGCACCGCGCCGTCGGCGTGCAGCAACAGCAGCCCGATGGCGTGCTTGCAAGGGAACTTCCTGCTCGGGCACGAACACCGGTTCCCGCCGTCGGCCAGTGCCACCTGCGCGCGGTACGGGGCAGCGCCGCTGCCCTGGCACTCCCCCCACACCGCCTGCTCATCGTGGCCGAGCCCGCCCCACCGCGACGGGCTGGCCTGGCCCTGGCCGGCCTTGGCAGCGGCAGGGTCAGGCGCCATCGCGAGCACCTGATCCCTGCTATACGCCGACATGGCACCTCCGCCGCTCAGCTCAGAGGCTAGCGTCCCCGCCACTCAGGCGAGCGGCCCACGCGACCCTTATGCGCCGAGCAGTTGGCGGATGGGCGAGGACTGAGGGGATTCAGCCACCAGCGAGTGAAACCGCGCCAGCGCTCCGCCAGCGCCCATCGTCCAACAGCGCCAGCGCTCCGCCAGCGCTCATCGTCCAACAGCAACGTGGAGCCCTTGGTGTCGCTGGAACAGCAGCAAGGACACCACGTTGTCGTTCACCGGTCCATTCCGGCGCGCAGCGCAGCGACAACAGCGCGCACGTGGCCGGCTCCCGCGTGACCGGCGCCAGCACGATCGCGTGCTGGCGAGGCAGGGCGGCGCTGCGCTCGGCGGACCAGACGGCCGGGCCGGCTGAGACGGCACCCGCGGCCTCGGCGTGATCGTCACCCAGCTCGCCCCCGCTCGCAGCCTCGGCCACGCCGCCGGATTCTTGGAGCCTCGGTCACGGGCCGATTCTGCGCTCAGCATGAGTCGGCGCGAAGTGCTGGGGAAACGCCAGGTTGCGACACCGTTGATGGCGCGGCGCGCCGCACACAGGGCACTGCGAGCCGCTCACTGCCGGCTCCAGCCGGGCCATGGTATCGGCGTCCAGCTTGCGGGGCTCCCGCCGAGCGGGAAACCTCAGTGGCCCTCGAATCGCCAGTTCGGACACGAAACGCTTGTGCTCGGATCCGCACTCATCGCACCGGCAACCTCGCGCCCAGGCCAGCATCGTGCCATGTAGCGGCAGCGCGGGCGGCAGGTTGCTCCATGCGGTCATATGTCCACGGTAGGGCAGCGGCTCATGTACTGACAGACGCGCGCAGGTCGGCGATCGCGTAGCCGTCGGGGTAGGCGATCACCGGGTTGGCCTCGACGGACAGGTCCGGGTGCCCGGCGGCGAGCGACGCCATCGACGCGACCAGATCAGCCACGGCGGCGATATCGATCGCCGCCTGGCCGCGCCTTCCCGTGAACGTGGGCGCGCAGCGCAGCGAGAGCAGCGCGCGGGTCGCCGACTCCCGGGTGACCGGCGACATCACCATCGCCACGTCCGGGTCGGTCTCGGCCCAGATGCCGCCCCGGCCGACGAGCGCGTAAGGACCGAACAGCGGGTCAGTCCCCGCGCCCACCAGCAACTCGGTGCCGCCGCGCAGCGACGGCATCACCAGCAGCGGGCTGCCGGGGAACCTGGCCCACAGCTCGGCGGCCGCGGCCTGGAGCTGACCGAAGCCGGCCAGGTTCAGCCGCACGCCACCGACGTCGGACTTGTGCGACACCGCCTCGTCGGCGAGCTTCAGGCAAGCCGGATACGGCGCCGTCGCCGCGATCGCGGCCAGCTCGCCAGGGGTCCTGACCACGGTCATCGGCGGCAACGCGATCCCGTGCTGGCGGAGCAGGCCGGCGCTGCGCTCGGCGGACCAGACGGCCGGGCCAGCCGAAACGGAGCCCGCGACCTGGCCGTCAACACTAGGCGTGAGTTCGGCGACCTCGCCGTCGGCGGCCTCGCCCGGCCAGGCGAGCGCCCGCGCCAGCGCGCGGGCCAGCCGGTCTGCGGTCGGCAGCACCGGCACGCCGCTGCGCTTGAGCCGCTCGACCGGCTCGGAGTCGCTCAGCGCGAACGCGGACTGCACGAGCACGGGGCACCCGGAC
>JASIBM010000681.1 GCA_030045175.1 Streptosporangiaceae bacterium
GGCGGCGGCGGCGCTGGGGTAGAACCGCATGTTCTCTGGCCTGGGCGGCATGGCCGGGCAGCTCGGCCGGCAGTAGATCCCCGTCGTCGTGACCGCGGTGAAGAACCAGCCGTCGAACCTCGGGTCCTTCGACCGCACCGCCCTGACGCAGCGCTCGGTGTCGGTGTGCACCTAGCCAGCTTCGGCGCTCACCCCCCACCTGGTCTAGCGAAAATGCGACATGGCAGCGCCAGCGAGAATACGGCCACGAGCGGGAATGCCTGCGCGCTCGAGCCAAAGGCGGAGCCGGAGGCGAGCGGGAAGAGGAGCGCCCGGAGGCGAGCGGGAAGGCCAGCGCGGCAGGATTTGCTAACCTCTAATGTCCCCCTCAACGACTAGGAGCGCGTTCTCTTTGCTAATCAGACTGCTCCGAGTGCACTTGCGGCCGTACCGCAGGGACGTGCTGCTCGTCATGGTGCTCCAGTTGATGCAGACGCTGGCCACCTTGTACCTGCCGACGCTCAACGCCGACATCATCGACAACGGCGTCGTGACCGGCGACACCCATTACATCTGGAGCCGGGGCGGCCTGATGCTGGCGGTCGCGCTCGTGCAGATCGTGTGCTCGGTGGGCGCGGTGTACTTCGGCGCCAGGACCGCGATGGCGCTCGGCAGGGACGTGCGGCTGGCGCTGTTCGGCCGGGTGCAAGAGTTCTCGGCGCGCGAGGTGGCGCACTTCGGCGCGCCGTCGCTGATCACCAGGAACACCAATGACGTCCAGCAGGTGCAGATGCTGGCGATCATGACGTTCACGCTGATGGTGTCCGCGCCGATCATGTGCGTCGGCGGCGTCATCTTGGCGCTGAACCAGAACGTGAAGCTTTCATCCCTGCTGCTGGTCGCCGTTCCCGCACTCGGCGTCGTGGTCGCGCTGATCATCTCCAAGATGCGGCCGTTGTTCCGGCAGATGCAGGTGCGGATTGACGAGATCAACCGGGTCATGCGCGAGCAGATCAGCGGCGTCAGGGTGATCCGCGCGTTCGTCAGGGAGCCGGCCGAGCGGGCCAGGTTCGGCGTGGCGAACACCGACCTGTACGACGTGTCGCTGGGCACCGGCAGGCTGATGGCGCTGATGTTCCCCTCGGTCATGCTGGTGCTGAACCTGTCCAGCATCGCGGTGCTCTGGTTCGGCGGCCACCTGGTGGCCGACGGCGGCATGCCGGTGGGCGCGCTGACCGCGTACCTGACCTACCTGCTTCAGATCCTGATGTCGGTCATGATGGCGACCTTCATGTTCGTGATGGTGCCCCGCGCCGAGGTGTGCGCCGAGCGGATCGTGGAGGTGCTCGACACCGAGCCGGCCGTTCTGCCGCCCGCGCGGGCTGTGCCGGTCGGCGCCCAGCGCGGCCGGCTCGAGCTGCGCGCGGTGGAGTTCGGCTATCCGGGCGCGCAGCAGCCGGTGCTGTGCGACATCAGCCTGGTCGCCGAGCCAGGCCAGGTGACCGCGATTATCGGCGGCACCGGCAGCGGCAAGACCACGCTTGTCAACCTCATCCCCAGGCTGTTCGACGTGACCAAGGGCGCCGTCCTCGTGGACGGCGTGGACGTGCGCGACATCGACCCGGCGGTGCTGTCTGGCCTGATCGGCCTGGTGCCGCAGCGGCCGTACCTGTTCTCGGGCACGATCGCGTCGAACCTGCGCTACGGCAAGCCGGACGCGACCGAGGCCGAGCTCTGGCACGCGCTCGAGATCGCCCAGGCACGGGACTTCGTCAGGCGGATGCAGGGCGGGCTGGACGCCAGCATCGCCCAGGGCGGCACGAACGTCTCCGGCGGGCAGCGGCAGCGGCTGGCGATCGCCAGGGCGGTGGTACACGAGCCCGAGATCTATCTGTTCGACGACTCCTTCTCGGCCCTGGACTACGCCACCGACGCGGCGCTGCGCGGGGCGCTGGCGCGGGAAACGGCGGACGCGACCGTGCTGATCGTCGCGCAGCGGGTCGCCACCATCAGGAACGCGGACAAGATCGTGGTCCTGGAGGCAGGCCAGATCGTGGCGACGGGCACGCACCCCGAGCTCATGGCATCGGATCCGACGTACCGGGAGATCGTGCTCTCCCAGCTCACCGAGCAGGAAGCCGCATGAGCACGGCGCAGGGAGAGCGCGAGAACAGCACCGACGTGCAACCGGCCGCCGAGAGCCAGCCAGGCGTGCAGCTCGGGCCGGGCGAGCGGCCGACGCCACGGCGGGGCCCCGGCCCCTCCGGCTCGTTCGCTCAGGGACCCGCCCGGTTCATGGGCGGCATGTCCGGGGACAAGGCGCTGAACTTCGGCGCGTCGAGCCGGCGGCTGCTTGGCATGCTCGCACCGCAGCGCGCCCTGATCGCGCTCGGGCTCGCGATGGGCGTCGCGAGCGTCACGCTGTCGGTGATCGGGCCGAAGGTGCTCGGCGACGTCGCCAACGCCATCTTCACCGGCGTCATCAGCAGCAAGCTTCCCGCCGGGGCGACCCCTGCGCAGATCGCGGCAGGCCTGCGCGCGACCGGCCACGGGGCGCAGGTCAACATGATCAACGCGATGCACCTGGTGCCCGGCCAGGGCGTTAACTTCAGCCAGGTGGGCCGCACCTTGCTGATCCTCGCCCTGCTGTACGTGGGGGCGGCCGCAACCGGTGTGGTGCAGGGCCGGGTGGTCGCCAGGCTGGTGCAGCGCGCCGTCTACACGATGCGCGAGGAGGTCGAGGCCAAGCTGGCGCGGCTGCCGCTGCGCTACTTCGACCGGCAGCCCAGGGGGGAGATACTCAGCCGGGTCACCAACGACATCGACAACCTGGCGCAGTCGCTGCAGCAGACGCTGAGCCAGGCGGTGACCTCGCTGCTCACGATCGTCGGCGTTCTTGTCTTCATGTTCTGGATCTCCTGGCTGCTCGCGCTCATCGCATTGGTGACGGTCCCGCTCTCGGTCCGGATCGTGATGTGGATAGGCAAGCGAGCCCAGCCGCAGTTCATCAGGCAGTGGTCGACGACGGGCAGGCTCAACGGCCATGTCGAGGAGAACATCACCGGGCATTCGCTGGTCAAGGCGTTCGGCCAGACTGACTCGGCGATGGCCACGTTCACCGAGCAGAACGAGCAGCTGTTCCAGTCCAGCTTCCGCGCTCAGTTCATCTCGGGCACGATCCAGCCAGCGATGATGTTCGCGGGGAACCTGAACTACGTCCTGGTCGCCGTCGTCGGCGCGCTGCGGGTCGCGGCCGGGGCGCTGGCCTTCGGCGATGTGGTGGCGTTCATCCAGTACTCGCGCCAGTTCAGCCAGCCGCTGACCCAGGTCGCGAGCATGGCGAACCTGCTGCAGTCCGGAGTGGCCTCGGCCGAGCGGGTGTTCGCGCTGCTCGATGCCGACGAGCAGGAACCGGACATGGACGAGCCCGCCAGGCCGGCGCGGGTGCGCGGCGAGGTCAGTTTCAGCGACGTCTCGTTCAGCTACTTCCCAGACGTGCCGCTGATCGAGCACCTGTCGCTCGCGGTCAGGCCAGGCCAGACGGTGGCCATCGTCGGGCCGACCGGCGCGGGCAAGACCACGCTGGTGAACCTGCTGATGCGGTTCTACGAGGTCACAAGCGGCCAGATCACGCTGGACGGGGTCAACATCGCCGAGATGAGCCGGAATGAGCTGCGCTCGCTCACCGGCATGGTGCTCCAGGACGCGTGGTTGTTCGGCGGCACGATCGCGGAGAACATCGCGTACGGGGCCGACTCAGCGACCCGCGATGAGATCATCGATGCCGCTAAGGCGACTTATGTGGACCGTTTCGTTCAAATGCTTCCGGATGGCTATGAAACGGTCATAGATGAAGAGGGCAATAACGTGAGCATGGGGGAGCGGCAGCTGATCACGATCGCCCGCGCGTTCCTGGCCAGGCCCGCCATCCTCATCCTGGACGAGGCGACGAGCTCGGTGGACACCAGGACCGAGGTGCTCATCCAGCGCGCGATGAGCTCGCTCCGGCAGGGCCGGACGAGTTTCGTGATCGCGCACCGGCTGTCGACGATCCGCGACGCCGACACGATCTTGGTGATGGAGCACGGCCAGATCGTCGAGCAGGGCACGCATGACGAGCTGCTGGTCGCAGGCGGCGCTTACGCCAGGCTGTACGCAGCGCAGTTCGCGCAGGCGATGGCCGAGGTGGATGCGCCGGCCTGACGTGGAAAGCAGCCACTACAGCCTTGTCATCGCGGCTGCCCAGGCCGCGGGCCCGTGCCCGCCTGGGCAGGAGGCGGCATGGGGCCGCCGGGTGCACGGCCTGACCGTGGACCTGCACCTGATTGCCCAGCAGGCCAAGCAGGACATCGAGCGGCTGGAGTCGGCGCGGACCTTCATCGCGTTCCTTGAGAAGGTCGAGATCGAGGAGTCGAGCCGCCGCGGGCTGCTCACGTTGCGCCTTCCCTCGGGCGAGAGCGAGCCGATCCGCACCGAGCAGCAGGACACCGACCGCGGGCGGGCGCTGATCGAGCGTGCTCGTTCCCTGGAAGGGCGCTGGGTGCTCGTCTACCGGTACAACGAGCGGATGACAGGTCAGCGGCACCAGTCGGTCCGGATGCTGGCGCACCTGATGGACCTCGGCGTCGACGGCGCCGTGCCCAGCGCCACGGCGAAGAAGATGGTGCTGCACGAGGCAGGTGGCGACGTGGCCCGGGCGCAGCAGGCATGGACCGCCGCCGGCCTGCCGCCGGCCGGGGCGATCAGCGTCGACCAACTCGAGCAGGTGCGCGCGGCGGCGCGGGAAGCCGGCGGGTAAGGACCAGACGCCAGGAGGTCATCAATGCCTGACCGCGCCGCGCTCGGGGAGTTCCTGGCCGGCAGCCATGTCGACGCCGCGGTGTTCGCGCTGCGGCCCGACTACCGTGCCCTGCTGCTGGCCGTCGGCGGGCTCGTCCCCGGCCCGAGCGACCAGGCGAGCGACGCGCTGCTCCAGGCGGCCGAGGCCGCAGCCCGCCAGGCGCTGCGCGACCGGCCGGCCGAGCAGCTCCCGCACGTGGCGGCGTGGCGGGAGGCTTACCTGGCATTCCGGGCTAAGCCGCAGCGCACTCGCAACAGCCTGGAGGCGCTGATGCGCCGCGCGGCGTCAGGGCTGCCCCGCGTGAACCGGCTCACCGACCTGTACAACGCGATCTCGGTGCTGCACCAGGTCCCGGTCGGCGGGGAGGACCTCACCCGCTACGCAGGCGCGCCGCGGCTGCTCCGCGCCACCGGCACTGAGCCGTTCGACACCGTGGCCGA
>JASIBM010000089.1 GCA_030045175.1 Streptosporangiaceae bacterium
CCTGCCGCTGCGGCACGGGCCATCGAGGTGGGCGACCCGGCTCTGGAGAAGGAGTCCTGGGTCTCCACGGTGCTCTTGCAATGGGGGAGCTGCGGCAAGATCGTCTATGTGGACGGGGTCGCCGCGGGTCACGTGCTCTACGCGCCACCGCAGTACGTTCCGAGGTCGGTGGCGTTCCCGACCAGCCCGGTCAGTTCCGACGCCGTCATGCTGATGACAGCGCGCGTATCGGCCGAGTTCTCAGGTGGCGGACTCGGTCGCATGCTCGTGCAGGGACTCGTCAAGGATCTGACCCGGCGCGGCATCAGGGCGGTGGAAGCGTTCGGGGACGCCAAGCCCGACGGGCTTGGTTGCGTGACCCCGGCCGACTACCTGCTTGCCGTCGGATTCAAGACGGTACGGCCGCACATCCGGTACCCCCGGCTAAGGCTGGAGGTCAAGACGGCAATGTCATGGCGCGAAGACGTGGAAGTCGCTCTGGAGCGCCTGCTCGGCTCGATGACGCCAGATCGGCCGCTAAGGCTGGCTTGACTTCCCGCTCGCCTGCGGGGCGCCTCCAGGGACGCCTTTGGGGCGCCGGCTGCCCCGCCCACCCGCGTCGAGCACCCTCTCCTCGGTGCCGGGCCCAAGGGGACGACCCTGAACCCTCGCGGTCAAGACAGCGCCGCGCTCAAAGGCATGCCGCGCCCCAAAGGCAGTGCCGCGCCCCAAAGGCAGTGCCGCGCCCCATCGGCAAGACTTGCGTGCCTTCGCCCCTGGCTCGCTCGCGCAAGTCTTCCCGCTCGCCTGACTCAGGCGAGGAATTCCTCAAGTTCGCGTAGGAGTGCCGACTTGGGCTTCGCGCCGAGGATGGACTTCACGACCTGACCATCCATGAACACGTTCAAGGTCGGGATGTTCATGATCCGGTAAGTCCGGACCACTTCTGGGTTGTCGTCCACGTTGAGCTTCACGATGTCGATCTTGCCCGAGTACTCTTGCGCGATCTCCTCGAGCACCGGGGCGATCTGCCTGCATGGCCCGCACCACTCGGCCCAGTAGTCCACGAGGACGGGCTTGGCGTTCTTAAGCACGTCGGACTCGAAGGTCGCGTCGGTAACTGTCCTCGTTGCTGTCCCCACGATCCTGACTTCCTTCCGTAGTTGATGACGTGCCGCCGCCCGCGCGGGTCAGCGGACCAGGAGAGCCTTAGTCGTGCTGGTCTGCCAGCCAGCGCTCGGCGTCAAGCGCCGCCGCGCAGCCGGTGCCCGCCGCGGTGACCGCCTGCCGGTACGTCCTGTCGACCACGTCCCCCGCCGCGAACACCCCGGGAACCGCGGTCCGCGTGGACGGCTGATCGACGAGCAGGTAGCCGTCGGCATCGACGGCGAGTTGCCCCTTGAAGAGCTCACTACGTGGATCATGGCCGATGGCCACGAATATCCCAGTGACAGGCAAGGTGCTCTGCTCGCCCGACTTGACGTTGCGGATCAGCAAGCCGGTGGCGCGATCCTCGCCGAGGACCTCGATCACCTCGCTGTCCCAGCTAAAGCGGATCTTGGGGTCGGACATCGCGCGGTCCTGCATGATCTTCGACGCGCGCAAGGAGTCCCTGCGGTGCACCACCGTAACCGATCGCGCGAACCTGGTCAGGAACGTGGCCTCCTCCATGGCCGAGTCCCCGCCGCCGATCACGGCGATGTCTTGCTCGCGGAAGAAGAAGCCGTCGCAGGTCGCGCACCACGAGACGCCGTGCCCGGCGAGGCGCTTCTCGCCCGGCACGCCGAGCTCGCGATAGCTCGAGCCGGTCGCGATGATGATGACCTGGCCGTGGTAGACCGCGTTCGCGGTGGTCACCACCTTGGGCGTGGTGGCAAGGTCGACGGACAAGACGTCATCGGCGATTAGCTGCGCGCCGAACCGCTCCGCCTGCTTGCGGATCGAGTCCATTAGGTCTGGACCCAGTATGCCGTCGGGGAAGCCTGGGTAGTTCTCGACGTCGGTGGTGTTCATGAGCGCACCACCGGCCGTGACCGAGCCCTCGAACACGACAGGGCTCAGCTTGGCGCGCGCGGCGTACAGCGCGGCTGTGTAACCGGCCGGCCCAGAGCCGATGACTATGACCTCGCGAACGTCAGTCAATGGATTCCGCTCCTTCGTCAAACCGCTACGGCATCAACGGAACTGGAGCCCGCCAGATTCCCGTTGCCACGCCCGATGGTCCCTGGAGGTGGCTTGAGCTCTCGCTGGGGATAGCCCGTTCTCGGCCTAGCCGGAAGACATGGTGGTCTGGGTGATGACGTCCGCGTCCGACGCCGAGCAGGCGACGCCGACCACTATCACGTCGAGGAGGCGAGAACTACCCGACAGCGGCTCGAGCACGATGATCGTGGCCGGCACGCCTTCGTAGCGAGCCACCACGGCAAGCAGCACCTGACGGCCGGTAGCGACCCGGGACATGCACCCTCCGAGTCGCGAGATCGCGATGCCGCCGATATCGCCGCCTTTGTGGCTGCCGGTCGGCGAGGGCACCGGGCTCGTGCCCGACCCTGCGGCAGGCATCGTGGTTGGCACGTTCTTCGCGTAGGTGGTCAGGCGCGCGCGGATACTCCCCGCGAGGTTGGCGGACGTGAAGTTCTCGTTCGAGGCCGCCGCCGTGTAAGTGAACGTCTTGCCGTGCCGCGCGTAGCTGAGCTGCCTGGTGCCGACGGACAAGCTCGAGTTGCTGAACGCTGGCACAGGTCGCGCATGAATCGGCGTAGGCGCCGCCGCCGCCGCGCGCGACGCGACCTTGGCGGGCGGGGTGACACGGCTGGCGATCACGTAGCCGACGCCACCGAGGAGCAGCACCGCGCCGGTCGCCGCCGCCAGTCCACGCACCAGCCGGGGTGAGGTCAGGTCAGGCACGCGGACTCGCCAGGGTTTGCGACTTGATCGCCCAGGCGGGCCTAGGCGACCAGGATCGCGCGCGGTGCCTCCATCGGGTGATCCAGCGCCCTGGATGCGCACCTGCCTCGACGCTGACGCCCCGCGCTCGGCGTGCTCTACCGCTAGCGCAAGCTCGATGCGCTCAGCCAGCGCGTCGGGCATGGGTGGCGTCTCGGCCTGGGCGAGCACCGTCGCTACGCGCGCGAGCTGCGCATCCACCTCGGCGCACACGCTGCAGGTAGCCAGGTGCCCTGCGATTCGCGCCGCCTTGCGGCGGCTTGTCACGCCTTCTCGGTAATGGGCGAGCTTCTGAGCGCTCGCATGACGCGACATCGTGCCTCGTCACCCCCTTCCCGCGCAGGTAGGACGCCCCCAGTGCCGGATCGGTTCCCAGCACGCGCCGAAGTCGGTGAGATAACCCGGTACCCGCCGTGGCGCCGCGCCACTGGGATGCGCCAAGCCGGTTCCTGACCACCCCGATCCGCCGGCCGGGAGCCCTGAGCCGCCGCCTGATGGCCCGGACCCGCCGCCAGCGCCGGCGGCGCTGCCAGGGCCGCTAGCGCTGCCAGGGCCGCCCGGCCTGCCTGACTGACGCAGGTGAGCCAGCCTGGGCAGCAATCTGGCGCGGCCGCGAGCGCAACGGCTCTTGACGGTGCCCGGCGCGACGCCGAGGATCTCGGCCGCCTCGGCTACCGGATATTCGAGCATGTCCACCAGCACCAGGGCGATCTGCTGATCACGAGGGAGGTGGCGCAGGGCCGCTCGCACCTCCATGGACAGCTCGCTGCTCGCCGCCGGGTCGGACGTCGCGTTGGACGGGGCGTTGGATGCCGCGCTTGGCGTGGCGAGCACGTCGAACAGGCGCTCGTCCCCGCCGCTTATCTCGGGGCGTGCGGACTTGCGGCGCATCCGGTCCAGGCAAGCGTTGACGACGATCCTGTGCAGCCAGGTCGTGACTGCCGCGTCGCCACGAAAGCTCCCGGCGCGCCGGAATGCCGAGATCATCGCCTCCTGCAAGGCGTCGGCGGCGTCCTCCGGGTCGTGCAGGGTACGGACGGCGACTGCCCAGAGCCTTTCCTTGTGCCGCAGGAACAGTTGCCCGAACGCATCCTTGTCGCCCGCCACATGCAGTCTCAGCAACGCCGCGTCGGTTGCCTCAGCCTGTGGCCCGGCCCATGCGACACGGCCCAGGGCGGATTGCGTTGCCTCTTCGAGCGCGGAAGTCAGGCGCGGTTCGGGCAGGATCCTCCCGGCGCCGGTGCTGCCAGGCTCTTGCGGTTCCGTCGCGTCTCCCGGTCTACCTCACGCATCGACAACCCGCCGGGGGTGCGTCCATCCCTGCGGACCTCGCGCCGGTCGTCCGAACCAGGCCAAGCCGGCCTGATCCACACCCGGTAGCTTAGCTCGCCACCCTCGCGAGCCGTCCGGCGCTGACGCGCCAGGCGGTGGCTCAGCCGATGCCCTTGACCGACACGTTATAGATCGCAGCCATGAACCACTTCGTCGATCCTGGCTTGGGCGGGAGCCTGGTGAACCAGATCACGAGGAACCGGCCGGCCTGTGGCTTGGCGATCGAGAACACATGCGTCCCGGTTGGGCTGATCGCCGAGGCGACCAGCGACATGCTGGCCAGGTTCGCCTTGCTGAGCGTGTCCGAGTTCCCGATGAGCAACTCGACATGGGCGCCGGGCGGGGCTCCGAACGTCACGGTCACCGAGGTCGCCTTGACCCGGTGGCCCATGTTCAGGATGAGGCCAGAGCCGCTCTTCAGCCCGCCGAAGGTGGCCGTCCGGTACCACTGCGATGTCCAGGCGGTATGCGGGTTGCCGTCGATCGCGTAATGCGCCCACTGGCTGTTCTCGTCGTTCGGGTCATTCTTCGGGCTGGTCAGCGGGTCGAAGCCGGACGCGCTCGCGATGCGCAAGGTGGTGACGGTGGCCGCGGGCGTCGTCGGCCCGTTGCCCGCCTTGCTCGAGGGCGAACCTCCGCTGCCAGGCAGCAGCGCGAACGCGCCGACGGCTACCAGGACGAGCAGGCACGCGCCGCCGATGATCATGACTGAACGGCGCGCCCGCCCGCCGTTCAGGGCCTGGCGCAGCCACGGCCGTGGGCCCTTCGCCTCCGCCTGATGCGACCCGCGCTGGCCCGCGCTCGCTCGCCCTGGCTCGACGGTGTCGTCCGGCCACCGGGCCCGGCCACCAGGCCGGCGCTCCGGCCAGTACTCATCCTCTGGGGCACCATCCCGGCCGCGTCCTGGCCGCGGCGCGTCTCGCTGCCAGCCGGGCGGATCGGGGGCCAGCGGCGGAAGGGCGGGCGGCAGGACCGAGCGAAGCGCGCTGGCGAGCTGATCGGGCGTGGTCAGCCGGCCGGCCTCGCGGCCATCCCTCGGCCGTGACTGCATAGCCAGGCAGGCCAGGTCAGACAACGCCAGCGGCACGCCGGCGACCACCTGGTGCGGGCTGCGCGGCTGGCCGTCTAGGACGGGTGCGGGCGGCAGCGGCGGGTAGTCGTGCCCTGGCCAGTAGCCGGTCAGGGCCGCGTAGAGCAGCCGGCCCAGGCCCACGGTGTCCGTAAGCACCGGGTCGTCGGCCACGACGCCGGAAAGCGCCGCGTCGATGCCGAGCCCGACGACCTTGACCTCGCCGGTCTGACTCCACCTGACCGACCCTGGCGACAGGCACATGTGAGCCACGCCGGCCGCGTGGGCCGAAGACAAGGCGCCGGCGACATCAGCGATCATCCGTCCGGCCTGCGGCGGATCGAGCGGGCCGGCCGAGAGCATGTCGCCCAGGGTCTCGCCCGCGGCCCACTCCATCACGATGTAGGCGCGATCCCAGGCGTCTTCCACGTCGAAGACCTGCGCGAGCCGCGGGTCGGTCAGCCTGCTCGCGGCCCTGGCGGCCGTCACCACGTCGCCGATGCGCGGGAATCCAGGCGCGAAGGTGAAGACCGTGACCGCGCGGGCAAGCGTCTCGTCGATTGCCTTCCAAGCAGCCCAGCCCGAACTCGCGGCGATCCGGTCCTCAAGCCGGTAGCGCCCGCCGAGCCTGGTCCCTGGCTCAGACGTGTACGTGGTCATCGGTGCGTGGCGCCGAGCCTGGTGAGGACTCGAAGCGCTTCCTCCTGGTGCCAGAAGCTGGTCGACGGGTCTGGACTATTCAATTATGAGGCACGACGTGCCCGTATGCTGCGCTGCCACCCTACCGCGTCGCAAACCGTTACCGGCCGGAGACCTGGAAGGACCTCCGGGCGCAGCACGCGCCGGCCCGGCCAGGTCATCACCGCCCGAGCCTGGATCGCACCATGGCGAGCAATCCGGTCAGCTCCTCGACCCGCAACGCGCTCGCGAACAGCACGTAGAAAGCCACGGCGCCACCACCGCCGAGCACCACGATCGCGGCTGCCGCCGCGTGCCCGGCCGGGAACACCCTCGATATCATCACCACCACCGAGGCCGCGCACAGCACCGCGGGGACCGCGGCCAGGTGCATCCGCAGCAGGCTGCCACCGATCTGGCGGCCGGCCAGGCCGCCGAGGCGCCGGCTGAGGATCCGCCAGGCCAAGATGGCGCCGACCAGGTTGGAAAGGCCAAACCCGGCGCCGAGCGCGGCGACCACCGAGGTCTTGGGGAACACCGCAAGCGCGGTCAGGTTGGCGGCGACGTTGGTGACCATGGTCACGACGCCAATGAGCGCCGCGGTCTTGCTGTCGTGCAGCGCGTAGAGCACGCGCAGCAGCAACTGGAACAGCATGTAGGGCATCAGGCCAAGCGAGAAGACCGAGAAGACCAGGCCAAGGTACCTGGCGCTGGCGATGCTCGTGTCGCCATAGCCGAGCAGGATCTCTGCCAGCCACGGCCCGAGCACGGCGAGGACAAGCGCGGCTGGTGCGACGATCACCGAGCCCAGCCTGATCCCGGTGGAGAAATCGGCGCGGACCAGGTCGTAGCGCCGGTCCGAGGCGTTGGCGCTCATCCGCGGCAGCAGCGCCGTGATCACCGAGATTGCGATGATCGCGTACGGCAATTGGAACAGCAACCAGGCGTTGCTGTAGGCCGAGTAGCCGATTCCGACCTTGTAGTGATGCGCCTGCGCCCAGTTATCTGCCGTGCTCGCTACCTGGGAGGTCACCAGGAACGCGACCTGGGTGGTCAGCACGTAGCCGAGCATCCAGCCTGACATCCGGCCGATCTCGGAGATCTCACGGCGCCTGAAGTCAAACCTGGGCCGCCACCGAAAGCCCACCTTGCGCAGCGCGGGTACCAGCGCGGCGGTCTGGGCGACGATGCCGAGCGTGGTGCCGACGCCGAGAAAGGCCACCTCGCCGCTAGTGATGTAGCCGTTGGCCACCACCTGGCTGACTCCGGCGATCGCCATGAACGCGATCGTCACGGCGATCACCACGACGTTGTTGACCACCGGAGTCCACATCGGCGCGGCGAAGTGGCCGCGAGCATTCAGTATCGCGCCGGCCAGCGAGCTGACCCCGTAGAAGAAGATCTGCGGGGCGAAGAAGTAGGCGAAGATCACCAGTAGGTGGCGTTCGGGTCCGACCGCCGTAGGGTCATAGAGCAGCGCGATCGGGCCTGCCACGAGCGTCGCGCCCAGCGTCAGCACCGCAAGGGCCACCGTGACCAGCGTGAACATCCGCTGGTCGTACTCTTCGCTGCGGTCGCGATCTCGCCTCGCCGCGTTTACGAGCAGCGGGACGATGATGGAGGTGAGGATGCCGCCGATGGCCAGGTTGTAGACCGTGTTGGGGAGCGTGTTGGCGTAGTTGTAGGAGTTTCCCAGGGCCACCACCCCGAGGGCCGGCACCAGCAGCACGGTCCTGACCATGCCGGTGACCCGGGAGGCCAGGGTGCCCACGGCCATCACCCCGCTCGAGCGCACCAGGCTCGGGCCGGCCGGGCTGCCTTCCCCTGCGGGCGGCTTGGCCGGGCCGTCCTGCCCTGCGGCCGGCCGGGCCTCGCTCGCGGAGGGCTCCGGGGGGTCGCCCCCCCGGGTCGGCACCTCGGGGGGTTGCGGGGGGTCGCCCCCCCGGGTCGGCACCTCAGGCTCTTGACCGTTGGGTTGCCCGGCCGACCGAAGGCCACCGATCGGCGCGTCTGGCGGACGGGCGCGGTGCGCGCCAGGCGCCCGGCGCCTCGCACGAGGCCCTGGCGAGCTCATTGACCCTCCTCCGCCGACCCGTGGCCCGGCGAGCCGAACCGCGGATCAGAAGCCACCTGGCTGGCTGCGGTTAGCCCAGGCTGGCCCGAGATGACGCTATCGGGCTCGCCGCCACTCCCGGGAAGGCCTTGCGGGCCAGCTGCCTGTCCGGCGCCGGGCGGCGCGGGACGGCCCTGCCTGATCGCGCGCGCTGCGGACGCGAGCACGAAGACGGCGAGCGCGGCGCCGCAGATGATCAGCGCGATCCTCCCGAAGTCGGACGCCTGCACGTGCATCGTCAGCCGCCCATGCGGCAGCGGCGCGCCAGCCGGCGAGACGAGGCTGAAGTGCAGCAGCGCGCTGCCGGTCTGGGTCGCTTGCACCGACAGCTTCTGCTCGGCAATCTTGCCCGGCGGGACGAGGATCGGTTTCTTGGGAACGTTGACTGACACGCTGCCGGTAAGGTCGTTCACCTTCACCCGCAGGTATACCTTGATCGGGTAATCGAGGCCGTTGCGCACCGAGATGATGACCGAGCCAGACCGGCCGCCGAGGGTGACGTACCTGTTCCCGCCGAGCGACAGCTGCCCGTACTGGTTGCCTACGTATCGGGACGTAAGGGCGAGCGCGGCTAGCGCTTGCCTGGTGCCCCCCCGGCTGCGCCACCACGACGACTCGATGCCGAACACCGCGTGCCGCAACGTCGGATCATGGCCGGGGAAGAAGATGGACTCGAGCGGCCCGATCTTGCCATCCAGCGCGCTGACCTTGTCAAGCAGCCGGCGGGAGAGCTCGGCTCCTGGCCTGGACTGCGTGACGCGTCCGCCCGCGCTCTGCGGCGCGAGCCCGCTGAGCTGGCCGATGTTGGCCGGACTCAGCCATGGCGCCGTCGTGGTCTCGGCGAGCAGGTCGCTGGCGAGCGACTCGGACGGGCTCCAGCGCCTGGGCGGGGTGACGATGATCGGGCGCGGAGCGCTCGGGTTGGCGGCGACGTTCATCGCCGTCTCGGCCAGGAAGAGCTGGCGCACGCTGAAGCTCGCAGCGGGCCGGCGCGACCCGATGGCGCGCGA
The DNA here is from genome assembly GCA_030045175.1 of Streptosporangiaceae bacterium. GTDB lineage: Bacteria > Actinomycetota > Actinomycetes > Streptosporangiales > Streptosporangiaceae > Chersky-822. The sequence goes on from JASIBM010000089.1 coordinate 9,128, forward strand.
TCGCAGCAGCTGGCTGAGCGCATCGTTGGCAAGCAGGACGTTCACGGGCTGGCCGGCGCCGGTGGTCACCCTGGTCACGGTGCCGGCTGTGGCGGGCGGCGCAGCCGCGGGCTGGGCCAGGATCACGGTGCTGATCTTGAGCTCGGCGGCCAGGTATTCAAGCACGGCCTCATTGGCTATGCCACCGGCCGGCCAGGCCACGGCGGCTAGCTTGCGCCCGGTGGCTGGCAGCGGCACTGGCGCGGGGTCACGGCCAAGCAACCGCCCGGCAATCTGCTCGCCATCAAAGACCGCCTGGTTCAGGTCGGTGTCAAGGCCGTACCTGACCAGCGCCCCGATGTCCACGTCGGCGTATGGCGTGACGAAGACGTCTTGACTGGCAGTCACGCGCGTCAGGCCCCTAAGCCAGGCCGCGGCGGCCGAGCTGGCCGGATACTGCCTGGCGTCGCCGCAACTGGCTGCGTGGCCGACCTGATAGGGCTGGCGCATCACCGCCAGGCTGTCGAGCAGCGCCGGATCGATGGCGTAGCTGAGCTTGGCGCTAGCGCCATAGTGGCTTGCGGCCGCCAGCAGGTCACTCAGCCGGCCACCAGGCCGGATGCTCGCGGCCAGGGTGTTGTCGAGCAGTACGCCCTGGCACGGGCCCTGGTGCGGGCTGTCGATCAACGGCCAGATCCAGGAGATGTCGGCGGGCCGGGTACGCGGGCAGCCGCGTGAACTTTGCGGCCAGAACGGCAGCGGCACGTCGGAGCTCGCGAGCTGCGTGCCGAACCCGTCGCTGGCCTCGGCGGTCAGCGGATAGACCCCGAAGCAGGTCAGCCCGAGCGCCTTGGCGGGCACCCGGACGGTCCACGTCGCGGCCGAGTGCGCGGCGAGCGCGGTGACCATGAATGGCCCGACGCCGGCCACGGGTTGCATGAAAGGCGAATAAGTGCCCGCGGCGAACTCCTTCACGGCGGTCATCGAGCTAAGGGGCGCCGGCGCCGACAGGATCCCCACCGACAGGGAGTCCATCGCCGAGCCGGTGAGGTTGCGTACCATCCCGCTGATCGTGATCGTCTGACCGGTTTGCGCGTATCCATCGGGGCCGACCGAGGTGACCGTCAGGGCGAGCGGGCCGCCAGGGACGGCCCTGTGCCGGATCGCGCTGTGCCGGACGAAACTGAGCGGGCTGGCGTGCGCCTGCCCGGCCAGCGCGGCCATAGCCGCGGCCGCCGCGATCAGCGCGGTCAAGGTGCACAATGCCGTGAGCCGAAGGGCGCGCCCGCAGGCGTGCGGTGGAGGCACCGCGGCGGATCGGCGAGGCACCCTCCTGGCGATCGCTGCGCTCGGGGGGTGGTCGCGGAACCTGGCGACATGCGAGCGGGCCATGGCGCACATGGTATTGCGCCCAGCGAGCCAAGGCGGTCGCCCGTTGATCGGGGGTACGCAGCGGGAATTCTCCGCCTCCCGATGAGCTTACGTTTCAACCTCGCCCTGCCAGGCAGTGCTCGGGTTGAAGCGTAAGCTGAGCTACTCTCGATGCCCGTGCCAGATCCCACGCCCTTGACGCCGGATCAGCGCCGCGCGGTCGCGGCGCTGTTCTCAGCTATCTCCCCAGTGGCGGACGAGCTAGGCCGCCTGTTCGCCAGCCACGGCCACGAGCTGTCCCTGGTCGGCGGGCCGGTCAGGGACATGTTCTTGCGGCGCGAGCACAGGGAACTCGACCTCACCACCGATGCGCCTCCCGAGCGGGTGCTCGAGCTCACCAGCGACTGGGCCGACTCGACGTGGCTGATTGGCATCGCGTTCGGCACCGTTGGCCTGCGCAAGGGCGGCACGTTGCTCGAGATAACCACGTATCGCAGCGAGGCGTACGACCGGACATCGCGCAAGCCCGACGTGCGGTACGGCACCTCACTAACCGACGACCTGGCCCGGCGCGACTTCACGGTCAACGCGATGGCGGCGCGGCTACCCGAGCACGAGCTCGTCGATCCGTTCTCTGGCCTGACCGACCTTCGGGACAAGGTGCTCCGCACGCCTGGGCGGCCAGAGGACTCGTTCGACGACGACCCGCTCCGGATCCTGCGAGCGGCCAGGTTCGTCGCCGAGCTCGGCCTGGAGCCGGTACCAGAGGTCCGCGCGGCGATGACCGCGATGGCGCCGCGCCTTGAGATCGTGTCCGCCGAGCGGATCGCCGCCGAGCTCACCAAGCTGCTGCTTGCCGCCCGGCCTGGCGGGCCGTCGGCCGGAATCGACCTGCTCGTCGCGACCGGCGTGGCCGACCACGTGCTGCCAGAGGTGCCCAGGCTGCGGCTCGAGGTGGACGAGCACCACCGGCACAAGGATGTCTACCGGCACTCGCTGACCGTGCTTGACCAGGCGATCGAGCTGGAAGGGCGGTACGGCCTCGAGTCCGACCTGCGGCTGCGGCTGGCCGCGCTGCTGCACGACATCGGCAAGCCGAAGACGAGGACGGCGCTGCCAGGCGGCAAGGTGGCCTTCCACCACCATGACGTGGTGGGCGCCAAGCTGGCGAAGGCCAGGCTCGCGGCGCTGCGGTTCCCCGGTGACGTGGCGGCCGACGTGGCCAGGCTGGTCGAGCTGCACCTGCGGTTCCACGGCTTTGGCACCGGCGAGTGGACGGACTCGGCCGTCCGCCGCTATGTCACGGACGCCGGCCCGCTGCTCGCCAGGCTGCACGCGCTGACCAGGGCGGACTGCACCACTCGCAACAAGGCGAAGGCTCAGCGACTGGCCAGTAACTACGACGTGCTCGAGCAGCGGATCGCCGACCTGGCCGAGCAGGAGGAACTCGCCAAGATCCGGCCCGACCTGGACGGTCACGAGATCATGGCGCTGCTTGGCATCCCGTCAGGACCTCAGGTCGGCCGTGCCTACAAGCACCTGCTCGAGCTTCGCCTCGAGCACGGCCCGCTGGGCAGGGACAGGGCGATTCAGGAACTGCTCGGCTGGGCGGCGTCCGAGGGACTCGCCAGCCCGCCCGGTGCGGCACCCTCGAGCTGACGCACCGCCAGCCAGTACAAGAGCGCCACGAGCAAGTAACCGGCTGCTACCGCGCCCATGACCGAGTAGGACTTACCTGTCAGCGGCAGGAATATCACGCACACGGCGGCTCCCGCCACCAACGGCATGTTGGACAGCATGTCGTAGAAAGAGAAGACCCGGCCGCGGAAGCTGTCCTCGACCTCCTCCTGCAAGATCGTGACCGCGCTGATCGCGACGCTCTGCGATGCCAGGTTCACGCCGAACGCGATGATCGCGAGCATGACCTGGGTGTAGAACTCACCGAACACGCCAATGACCACCCCGGCGCCGGCCAGCGCGAGCGCGATCCACGCCTGCTTGGAAATACGACGAGTGACCGGGGGCGTGACGAACGCCGACAGGCCATAGCCGATTGCGACGGGGATGCCCACCAGCGTCGTGAAGTGGGCGAGCGCCGCGTTGCTGTTGGCCGGGTAGAAGTAGTTCCTGTACAGCAGGATCGCCATCAGGAACAACACCCCGTATAGGAACTTGCCGCCACCCGTAGCCGCCAGAGCCGCGAAGGCGCGACGGCGGCGCCAGACATGGCGCGCGCCGGCGACCAGGCCGGCCACGACGGAGGTCAGCTCGTCGAGCAAATGGCCTGCGTGGGACGCTGCCTCGGCCAGGGTCGGGCCGAGCAGGTCCCTGCGCATGGTCGTGCCCGCTGCCCCCGCCATCAGGTAGAAGAACCCGGCGACCAGCATCGTGATGGCCGCGCCGACGTTGTGGCCACCGGTGGCTACCTGGACGCCGAGCGCGGTCAGCGTGCCGATCGCCGTCATGATGCCGCCAGCCGTCGGCGACACGCCGTTGGCCATCACCAGCTTGTCTTCCTGGACCACGTGCGGCAGCGCAGCCGACAGCGAGGAGAGGAAGAACCTGTTGACGCCGTTCACGAGCAGCACGGCGGCGTACAGGGGAAGGCCCTGGGTTCCCGACGCGACAAGCGACGCGCACAGCACGACAAAGCCTGACCGCAGGACGGCCGACCAGACCAGGATCTGGCGGCGGGACCAGCGGTCGATGAACACGCCGGCGAACGGCCCGATGAACGAGTACGGCAGGTAAAGCACGGCGAATGCGGTCGCGGCCGACGCGGGGTTGGGGAACGTGGTGGCGTTGAAGAACACGTACTTAGCGATGCCGGCGGTGAAGATGCCGTCGCCGGTCTGCGAGATCAGCCTCGTGGCGAACAGCCGCCGGAAGCCGCTTTCCGCGAGCACCACGCGCAGATCGGCGATGAACGACGATCGTCGCCGCGGCTGCACTGCCGAACTCACTCGCACCCGAACAGCCTACGGTCGCCCCGCTCGCGTGTCGCGTCGCGGGGCGACCGGATAGCTGCCCTGCTGACCGCGGAGCGCCTAGCGATCGACCTCGCCGCGGATGAACCGTTCCACTTGCTCGCGGGCGACGTCGTCGCTGTACTGCTCTGGCGGTGACTTCATGAAGTACGACGCGGCCGATGTGACCGGGCCGCCGATGCCGCGGTCCTTGGCGATCTTCGCCGCGCGGATCGCGTCGATGATGACGCCGGCCGAGTTCGGGGAGTCCCATACCTCGAGCTTGTACTCCAGGTTCAGCGGCGTGTCGCCGAACGAGCGGCCCTCCAGCCGCACGTACGCCCACTTACGGTCGTCCAGCCACGGCACGTGGTCGGACGGGCCGATGTGCACCGCCGCCTTCTCCATCTCGTGCGGGATCTGCGAGGTCACAGACTGCGTCTTGGAGATCTTCTTGGACACCAGGCGCTTGCGCTCGAGCATGTTCATGAAGTCCATGTTCCCGCCGAAGTTGAGCTGGTAGGTGCGCAGCAGCTCCACGCCCCTGTCCTCGAACAACTTGGCCAGCACGCGGTGCGTGATCGTGGCGCCGACCTGGGACTTGATGTCGTCGCCGATGATCGGCAGGCCCGCGGCGGTGAACTTCGCCGCCCACTCGGGGTTGGACGCGATGAAGACGGGCAGTGCGTTGACGAACGCCAAGCCGGCGTCGATCGCGCACTGGGCGTAGAACTTGTCCGCTTCGTCCGAGCCCACCGGCAGGTAGGAGACGAGCACGTCGGCGCGGGCGTCGCGGAGCGCCTGCACCACGTCAACCGGCTCGTCGTCCGACTCGGTAATGATCTCGCGGTAGTACTCGCCGAGGCCGTCGTACGTCGGCCCGCGCTGGACGGTCACGCCGGTCGGTGGCACGTCGCAGATGGTTATCGTGTTGTTCTCGCTGGCGACGATGGCCTCCGCGAGATCCCTGCCGACCTTCTTGGCGTCCACGTCGAACGCGGCGACGAACTCGATGTCACCGACGTGGTAGGGCCCAAACTGGACGTGCATGAGGCCCGGCACCCGGCTGGCCGGGTCGGCGTCCTTGTAGTACTCCACGCCCTGGACGAGGGAACTTGCGCAGTTCCCGACGCCCACGATGGCTACCCGTACCGAACCCATGAGGATGTGCTCCTATCTTCGTTTCAGTCAGCGACTCGTTCAGGCGGACCTAGCCGGCCAGCGGGCCTGTCCCGCCGGACCCTCTCCCGCCGGGCCTTGTGCCGCCGAATTCAGCGCTGTCGTAATCAGTGCGTTCAGATTGACTGCGGTCAGATTGACCGCTGTCAGATTGGGTGCCGCCGAGCCGCTCGGAGGCGATCAGCTCGTTCAGCCACCGAACCTCGCGCTCGACCGACTCCAGGCCATGCCGCTGGAGCTCGAGGGTGTACCTGTCGACCCGCTCCCTGGTGCGTGCCAGCCCGGCGCGGAAGGCCTCGACCCGCTCCTCCAGCCTGCTGCGCCTGCCCTCCAGGATCCTGAGCCTGATGTCCGCCCTGGTCTGGCCGAAGAAGGCGAACCGCACGCCGAACCCGTCGTCCTCCCAGGAGGCGGGACCGGCCTGGGAGAGCAGGTCCTGCAGGTACTCCTTGCCGTCCGCCGTCAGCCGGTAGACGATCTTGGAGCGCCGTCCGGCCAGCGGCTTGGCCAGATCACCGGCGTCGTCCTCGGCGATCAGCCCGCGCGCGGTCAGGTCCTTCAGGCACGGGTACAACGAGCCGTACCCAAAGGCACGAAACGCCCCGAGCAGCGAGTTGAGCCGCTTGCGCAGCTCGTAGCCGTGCATCGGGGTCTCGTGCAGCAACCCAAGTACGGCTAGCTCGAGCACGCCGCTTCGCTGGCCGCTCACCCGCGCTCGCCTCCTGCCTGGTGCCGCGGTGGGCTACTATCCACCAAACCGCCCCCGTGTGGGCCGGTCCGGCTGGCCGCGCCCGCGTGGTATCAGATCGATGTATCGAGCCGATACATCGATACGATATGTTGCCTTGCGCCGTGACGCAAGCTGACCCTGCCATGGGCTGCCTGGCCGAGATTGGGGCTCGGCCTGAGCGGAGATCCGTCGTAACCTGTCGGTCATGAGGAGATCGGTCGTCGACTACGCGCTAGCGCGGCGGGCAACCCTCGCGTCTGTGCTGGCCGGGCGCACCACGATCACCGACGTCTGCGACGCCCACCCGTACCTGCTGCGCGCCGCCAAGTTCCACGGCGAGCCGACCGACACGCGGTGCCCGATCTGCAGGAAAGTGAAGCTGACCCACGTCACCTACGTCTACGGAGACGAGCTCGGCCGCTACGAGGGACGGGTCAAGCAGGGCAGGGAGCTTGACGAAATGGCGGCCGAATACGCGGAGTTCCAGGTGTACGTCGTCGAGGTCTGCCAGAGTTGTGGTTGGAATCACCTGGCGTCCTCCTATGTCCTCGGCACCGGTGAGCCCACCGCCAGGCGCAGGCAGCGCGCTCGCGCGCGCGACTGACCAGGCCGGGCTATTCCGCCGCGCGGTCGGCCCGGTAGCCGGCGGAGGGTGGGCTGGCACGTTCGGGCACGGACGAGCGTTGGGCGAAACGTGAGGAGTCCGTGCGATGCGGGAGAACCCGCTCACTAGCGGAACGTACTGGGACAGTAGGTACCACCGGGTAACGTGGTGCCGGCGGCCGCACGAGGTCCGCCTGTGACTGCCTAAGCGCCGACCAGCGAGGATCACGTGAGTAATCCAGACTTCCCCGGGCCGTCCTGGCAGGATTCATCATCATCCGCCGAGGTCGAGCCGTACGGCCGCGGCCCCGCGGACCGCGCCGTCAGCTACGGCCGTACGCCAGACTACCCTGGCCGGTCGTCCTACGACGCCAGCGACGCGGCCAACGGCCGGGGTTACCGCGGCTCGGCCGACGGCGGTTACCAGGGTTATGACGCCCGGCGTGGCTCCAACGGCGGTAACGGCCACGGCCGAGCCGACCAGGGCCACGGCCGTTCTGCCGCGAACGGCGACGGCGATGCCGACGGCTACGGCAGGTCGGGCTCCGGGCGCTACGCGCTCGATCGCGGCCGCGGCGACGGCGCGGGCGGCGGCCACCGGCGCAGCGGATACGCAGGCGAGGACGCGTACGGCAACGGCCGTGGTGACCGTGCCTCGTACAGCAACGGCCGGGGCGACTACGACACGTACGGCGGCGGCAACGGCCGGGGTGACTACGACACCTACGGCGGCAACGGCAGGGGTGACTACGGGCGAGGCGATTACGGCCGTGGTGGCTACCGACGGGGAGCGGACGAGTACACGGTCGGCGTGACCGACGAGGAGCTCTACCGGCCGGACCGGCCCGACGATACGGATGACCGGGGCACGCGCGGTCGCGGGCCTCGGCGCGGCGCCCGCGGCTACGCCGACTCAGATGACCGGCCGGCCCGCCCCTCAGGCAACTGGCTCCAGCGGCAGTGGCACGCGAGGTGGTGGCGGCACTGGACGATCAAGAAGGCCGCCCTCTTGGTCGGCGGCATCGCCGCGGGCATGGCCCTCATCCTCATCGCTGGGTTCTTTTATCTCTACTCCACGATCCAGGTGCCGCTCCAGACGCTGAGCCAGCCGCTCATCCAGTCGTCTGAGGTCTACTTCGCCGGCGGGAAGGTCCCCGTCGGCTGCTTCTGCTCGCAGGACCGGACGGTGCTGTCGCCGGCGCAGCTCGCTCGGGATAAGTACCTTGAGCCGGCCTTCTTCGCCGCCGAGGACAGGCGCTTTCTCACCGAGGGCGGAATCTCCATCACAGGCACCGCCAGGGCGTTGCTCGTCGACCTGTCAGGAAGCGGCGAACAGGGTGGCTCCACGATCACCGAGCAGCTAGTCAAGACCGCCCTGCTGCCAAGCGGCATCGGCAACCTGACACTCAAGCAGAAACTCGAGGAGATCATCATCGCCATCAAGCTGGCGAATAAGGAGTCGAAGACCTGGATCCTGACCCACTACCTGAATCAGATCAACCTCGGGTGGGGCGCCTACGGCGTGGAGGCGGCGGCCGAGCACTACTTCGGTAAGCACGCATGGCAGCTGAGCATCCCGCAGTGCGCGATGCTCGCCGCGATGGTCCAGTACCCGTCGTTCAATCCCGCCGATCCTGCGCAGGTTGTGGCCTACCTTGGCTATTCGCTGCTCAGCCGGTGGGTGTCAGTGCTCGGCAACATGGCTCGCCCGGCGGCCGATACGGTGGGCATCACCCAGCAGCAGCTGGACGCGATCTTGCCGGTCCCCAATCCCACGACGACCAGCCAGCTAATGCAAGACCTCAAGAACTTCCCGAAGATCATTCCGCCCAGTAAATCCTCCGGAAGCTGGGGCGGATGGCGCGGTTACATCATGGACGATGTCATGTCGGAACTGGAGAGCGACTACGGCCTGAAGAAGCAGGAAATCTATAGTGACGGCTTGCAGATCGTGACGACGATCAGCGAGGCGAAGATGAACGCGCTCTATGCGGCGGTCAAGCAGGCCAAGCAGATGATGGGCGGGCTGCCGTGGTACGCCCACATCGGGGCGCTACTCGAGAATCCGAATAATGGCGCGATCGAGGCGGTCTACGAAGGGCCAAACTCCAACCCTAACTGGAAGGAGTGCGCCAGGCTCAGATGCCAGTACCCGATGGCCACGGTGGCAAGAAACCAGGTCGGCTCGTCGTTCAAGCCTTATGTCCTGGCCGGTGCCGTTCAGGAGGGCATGAACGTCAAGACCAGCATACTGAACGGCTACTCGCCGATCTGCGTCCCGCCCGAGACCATGCCGATGACGGAGTCGAGGCGTGGTTCGCCGACGAACTGCCCGCCCGAATGGCTGGGCGTCGACTACGACCCGGTGGTCGAGGGTCCGGTCTCGGTCTCGAAGGCGGCCGCCCTCTCATCCAACGCGGCCTTCGAGGACCTGACGCACCGCGTCGGGACCAGTCCGATCATCAGGCTGGCGCAGAACTTTGGCGTTAACATCAGTCCCGCGCCTGAGGGCTCGGGCTTGACCGACGACGTGGGCAAGATCGGTATCGCCCTCGGTATCGCGCCGCTGACCGTCGAGGAGCAGACGAACACCTTCGCGACGCTGGCCGACAACGGCATCTACCACACCCCGCACATGATCGCGTCGATCACGCAGAACGGCCAGCCTGTCGCGCCGAAGGTGTTCACCCACCAGGTGCTGACCCCCGCGCAGACCGCCGACGTCGACTGGGCGCTGTCGTTCGACACGGTCTACGGCACCGCCTACCCGAACGCGGTGCTGAGCCCGGCTCGCCCCACTATCGCGAAGACCGGTACCACGAACGTGGCCCAGTCGGCCTTCTTCATCGGCGCCCTGCCCAAGCAGTACTCGTTCGGGGTGGGGATGTTCACGAACTCACAGAACAACGTGTCGGGCGGTCAGACCCTGGACGCCCTGCCCAGCATCGGCGGCGCGGGCGGCGGCTACGGCGGCGGGTGGCCGGCCACGCTCTGGCGGCTCTACATGACCAAGCTCATCGCGATGACCAACCTGCCGGTGAACCAGCTCGCGCCATTGAACCTGACCGGCTTCCAGAAGTGGGTTCAGGTCAAGCCGGCGCCGCAGAAGAAGTGCCAGCCCGGACAGCCCTGGTTCGGTGGCGGTGGCTTTGGTGGCGGCCCGGGCGGTCCTGGGAACGGTCATGGCCACGGCCCGGGTCAGAAGCAATGCAAGGGCGGCCAGAGCCCTAGCCCGAGTCCCAGCCCGAGCCCGAGCGGCAGTCCCAGCCCGAGCCCGAGCCCGAGCGGCGGCCCGAGTCCGAGCCCGAGCCCGAGCTTCTCGGTCCCATTCGGCGCCAACCCAGCCACCGAGCCCGACCCCCAGCCCACTCAAACGCCCAGCCCGCAGCCACGGTCCACGGTCGCGAGCCTGACCGCCGCGGTGCTCCAGCGTCAGCCGGCCTGGCGCCCGCTTCGCGCGCCCGTCGCAACCGGCCGACGATAGTTCCAGGCGCCAGGCGCCATGATCACGGACTCCCGTCCGCCTGATTTACTAAGGGGAGTCCGTGATCATGAAAGCGGTGGTAGGCGCTACGACGTCGGCGGCAGCTTGGCGCGGAGCCAGCGGATGTCGGCGGCTGGGTCGGGCGTCTCGCAGATGACAGGGGTGCCCGCCGCCTGGACCACCGAGACGATCAGCGCGGGGTCGATGGTGCCGGACTGCAGCGGGGCGTGCCTGTCCCGGCCCGAGCCGAACTCATCGCGCGAGTTGTTGCAGTGCACGAGGTCAATCCGGCCGATGGTCGCCTTGACCCGGTCCACGATGCCGGCCAGGTCCTCTCCGGCCGAGTTCGCGTGGCAGGTGTCCAGGCAGAACCCGACATCGTCGCCGCCCGCCGCGCCGATCGCGTCCCAGAGCCTGGCGAGGTTGTCCAGGCTGCGGGCCATCGCCCCGTCACCACCGGCGGTGTTCTCGATCAGCATCGGCAGTGGCCTGCCGATCCGCTCGATGGCCTTGCGCCAGCTCTGGTAACCCTCGTCCGGGTCGGTCCCCGCCGTCACGTGCCCGCCGTGCACGATCAGCCCGGCCGCGCCGATGGACGCCGCGGCGTTGAGTTGCTGCTCTAGCAGCTTTCTGCTCGGGATCCTGATCCGGTTGTTCGGCGATGCCACGTTGATCCCGTAGGGCGCGTGTATATAGGCGATCATCCCGGCAGCCGCGAACTCCGAGCGGACCTGCTCGGGGTCGCGGCCGCCAGGCAGCGTCGGTGCCGCCCAGCCTTGCGGGTCGCCGAGGAAGAACTGGACTGCGTCCGCTCCCATGGCGGTTGCCTTCGCGAGCGGGTCGCTGTCGTGTAGATGAGCGCCGAGCGTGGCCATCCCCCGAGCTTAGCTACGCCGCGCGCTCAGTTGCCGTTGGAGCGCTTAGAACCCGCCGTGGGCGAAACCGAGGCCCATCCCGACGAACGAGGCGACGATGCCGAACACGATGAACATGCGCTCAGCCCTGGTCGCCGACATCAACTGGGCCACGACGCCGACCAGGAAACCTGTCGCACCAAGCGCCGTGCCCAG
>JASIBM010000090.1 GCA_030045175.1 Streptosporangiaceae bacterium
CCGGGGATCTTCACGTACGAGTCGCGCGGGATGCTGATCAGCACCGGCCGTCCGCCGTTGGCAGGCAGGTGCAGCACCATGATCGTGTCCGAGCGCGCGCCGCCGATGTTGAAGCCGGTCGCCAGGTGCCGCATCTGCGCGTTGGTCAGCCCCTGCCTGCTGTCCGATCCTGTGATGAGCCAGTTCACCCCGGCGCCAGGCGCCGGCCGGCCTGGGTAGTTCAGGAGGACGTTCTTCTTGACCAGCTTCGAGTCCAGGTAGAAGTAGGTGCTGACGCTTGAGATGAGCCCGAGCGAGATCAAGACCGCGATGACGAGGATGATCGTCCTGGGCCGCAGCCACCGCCGCCAGCCGGTGCGGGGGCTGGCCCCGCCCGCCCCGCCCGCCCCGCCAGAGCGCGGCCTGCCCGGCCGGGTTGTCGTCTGCAGCGCGGGTTGTTGTGGCCATCCTCCGGCGGTACCCGTGCCACCAGCGCCGCCCGTGCCACCAGCGCTGCCCGTGCCACCAGCGCCGCCAGCGCCACCCGACCAGGCGGCCTGATGAGGGCTCGCAACCGGCTGGGTCAGCTGCTCGCCGTGCACCTGGCCCGCCAATGGCGCGGCGGGTCCGGCCGCGGTCTGGGTCACAGGCAAGCCGGGTGGATTCGGCCCGAATTGGTCGCCAGGGGAGTTCAGGTCGGCCCGCTTGGGGCTGTCGCGGAACCAGTCGTCCGGCCAGTCGGTCATCGGTCGTGCCTCACAGTCGCGTCGCGCGTGTTCTCTCGTCTTTACAACAAGACGTCCGAGCGGCCAAATTGGCTGGCCCGGGCTGCCTATCTCTTGGAGTTTTCGTTGTCGCCGGTAAACGGCCCGGTCGTCGTCGGCTCGCTCGCGCAGCCTCGCTTGGCGCTCCCTGGCCACCAGATGGTGACCACGTCGCGACGCGAGGAACCGAGGTCTCGCGGGTGAGCAGGGTCCACGCCCGCCCCGACCAGCGCGTCGGCGACGTCGCCCGCCCGCGCGGGCGGCAGGCAGAGCCTGCGGCGGGTCACGTCGACGAGCTCGGTGAAGCTGGCGTAGCCGGCGCCTCCGACGCGCCGCCAGCGCTTGGACTCGCCGTGCAAGCCAAGCGCGGTAGCTATGCCGAGCACGTCATCGGCCGTGGGCCGGTCTGGCCGCCGCAGGCCATGGAACGCCAGCCACAGCGAGTTCAGCGAGGTCAGCGGGTGAGTGGCGGTGATCTCGACCACGACGAGCCGCCTGGCGTGCTCGGTGAGGGCGATCAGGAAATCATCGATCTCAGGGACGTTGTAGAGCACGTGATGGCACGTCACGACGTCGGCCGCGGGTACAGCCGACGCGACCTGCGGCCAGCGGCCGGGCACGCGGGTGGCGGCGACGCCGCGGGCGGTGGCGCGCTCGGCGAGCAGCGTGAGCATGTGCTCGTCCGCGTCGACCGCGGTCAGCGCGGACGTCCTGGGAAGCAGCGGCAGGCAGGCAGCGCCCGGCCCGGAGCCGACGTCGAGCACGGTGCCAGGCGGATCGAGCGCGGCCCAGGCTCGCTGGTAGGACTCGCCATCCGGCTGCGCGCTGACCGTGTCCGCGCGGCGCGCGAACACCTGGCGGGGCAGCACCCAGGGCGACTCGGTGACCGAGGCGCTGATCTCTTCGGGTATCGCCCACGCCGCGAGATCATCGCGCCAGCGCTGGAGCAGCTCGGGCAGGCTCGCTCGCGCATGGCCTACCGTGGGACCGGCCGAAGGGCTGACGGTCACGGTCGCCGGCCCCGTTCGATCCTCACGGTACGATCGTATGCGGCTACGCTCAGTGCTGTGTCGACTCAGCGCCGCGACACGGCAAGGCGATGCCGCTGGCGTTGCGCCCGAGACCATGATCACGGTGGGTTACCGTCGCATAGCCCCGCAAACCCACCGTGATCATGGTGCCGATGCGACGATGTGCCGAGGCGACGATGCGATCAGGCCGCCGCGTGCGCGTGCGCGCCCAGCCAGGGCTCGCGCCAGCGCGGGTGACTGGCGAGCAGCTGGCTCGCGCTTGCAGGCCCCCACGATCCCGGCCGGTAGGACTCCACGTGCGGCGGCGCGTCGAGCAACGGCTGCACGATGCGCCAGGTTTCCTCCACGCTGTCTTCCCGCGTGAACAGGCTTGCGTCGCCGTGCAGGGCGTCGCCGAGCAGCCGCTCGTAAGGCTCAGGGGCATCGCCGAGCTCTTCGGAGAAGATCAGCGACAGGTCCACCGTCCTGGTGGCCTGCACGCCGGGCTTCTTCGCCTGCACGATCAGGTCAGCGCCTGCGCTGGGATCGATCCGCAAGACGAGCTCGTCTGGATGCGGCACGAACTGCTGAGCGAACGTCAGCCTGGGCGGCGGCTTGAAGATGACCCGCATCTCGGTGACCAGCTCTGGCAGGCACTTGCCTGCCCGGATGAAGAACGGGACACCGGACCAGCGCCAGTTGTCGATCGCCAGTTGCAGCGCGATGAAGGTCTCTGTCTGTGAGCCCGGACGAACCCCTGGTATCGCGAGATAGCCGTCGTACTGGCCGCGGACGCAGCGCTTCGGGTCGGCGGCCGGCATCGTCTTGAACACCTCCACCCGCTTGTCCCGCAGGCCGTCCGCGTCGGCGACGCTCGGGGGCTCGGATGCGAACAGCCCGATGAGCTGGAGGAGGTGATTCTGCACGACGTCACGCAGCGCACCGACCGGGTCGTAGAAGGCGCCCCGGTCTTCCACGCCGAAATCCTCGGCCATGGTGATCTGCACGCTCGCGATCCTGTCCCGGTTCCAGAGCGGTTCAAGGATGGCGTTGGAGAACCGGAGGAACAAGATGTCCATGGCCGGTTCCTTGCCGAGGAAATGGTCGATGCGGAAGATCTGGTCCTCGTCGAGCAGTTCGTGTAGCTCGGCATTCAGTTCCCTGGCTGACGCCAGGTCGTGCCCGAACGGCTTCTCCACCACGACCCTGGCCCCCTTGGTGAGGCCGGCGGCGGCCAGGCCCTGGACCACTCGTGCGAACAGCGCGGGCGGGACCTCGAGATAGAACAGGGGAGCGTGCCGTGACTCCAAGGCGGCCGCGAGGCGCTGGTAGGTTTCCGGGTCCAGGTAGTCGCCCCTGATCATCGACAGGCGCGCGGCGAAGCGCTCGAACAGCTTCTCGTCGATCTGCTCGCCGGACTCGCCGATGGCGGCGCGTGCGTGCTCGCGGAGCGTCGCCGATGACCAGTCTTCGCGGGCCACGCCGATGATCGGGCAGGGCAGCCGCTTGTGCCGTTCCAGGCGGTACAGCGCCCGGAACGTCATCTTCTTCGCCAGGTCCCCGGTGATGCCGAAGACCACGAGGACATCGGCATCAGGCGTGTTCGCAGCCATGTATCCCCCTCATCGCAAGACGAACCGCTCCATCGCGTTGGCGAAGCCCTCGTCCTCGTTGGAGGTAGTGACCCGGCGGGCGCACCGCTGCACGTCCTGGCTCGCGTTGCCCATCGCGATACTGAGCCCCGAGCGCGAGAACATGAGCACGTCGTTGGGCATGTCGCCGATGGTGGCGATCGCCTCGGTCGGGACGTCGTACTGCTTGGACAGATAGCTGACGACGAAGCCCTTGTTCGCCTCTGGATGGGTCACGTCGCAGTAGTACGGCTGAGACTTCGCCGCTGACACGTGGTCGCCGAACTCGTCCCGCGCCGCTTGGACCGCCTTCTGCACGGCGTCGTAGTCGTCGCTCACCCCGACGATCTTGGCCACGTTGTCGTGCACCGTATCGAAGCTCGCGATCGGCGTGGGGTCGAACCCGACCGTCTTCGACTCGCGGTCCACGTGCGGGCCCTGCGGGTCGAGCACCAGCCAGTCGGCGCCACGGTAAAGCCACACGCCGAGCCCGTGGCTGCCAAGCAACTCGATCACCGCAGGCACGACGTGCACCGGTATGACCTGTTGCTCGATCACCGACATGTCGGGCCGGGCGTAGAGCCCGCCGTTGAAGGCGGCGATCGGAGTGCTCAGCCCGAGCGGCCCGACGAGCATCGACATCCCTCGGGGCGGCCGGCCGCTTGTTATCGCGAACAGTATCCCCGCCGCCCGCAGTGCACCGACCGCCTCGATGGTCCTGGGGGTGAGTGCCTTGTCCGGCGTCACCAAGGTGCCATCGACGTCGGCTAGGACCAGTCGGACCGGCCTCACCGCGCTCCTCCTCCCGCTCGCCTCCGGGCGGGCTCTCCCATGGCGTCCTGCCCGCCGAGGCGCCTTCGAACACCATGACCGGCGAAGCGAACCCGTTATGCCTTATATCTTGTATTTGTAGTGTAGTCTGTCCGTTATGCCTGAATTCGAG
>JASIBM010000091.1 GCA_030045175.1 Streptosporangiaceae bacterium
CAGGAGAGCCGAGCACGAGGGACAGGCACGCGGCGAACGCCTCCGCGGTCACCGCGATGGCAGCCGCGGCCGCGAGGGTCAGCACGACGGACCTGGACACGATCGCCCGTAGCATCCCGCTCGCGTAGCCCGCCAGGCAGAACCCGAGCGCGTACTGCCCGACGAGATCGATGGCCGGCGGCGCGACGTCAAGAGCCAGCCCTGTGGTGAAGCCCGCGAGCAGGCCGCACCGAGGTCCGCCCACCACGCCGACCGCGATCACGCACAGCAGAACCAGGTCTGGTACGCCTCCGCCAGGCAACTGCAGGCCGTTCACGATCGTCAGCTGGACAAGCAGCGACGCGACCAGCGCTCCGGCACCGACGGCAAAGCGCGTTCTCACGGCACCAGTACCCGGCCAGGTCAGGGCCGCGCGCTGGGCCTGGCTTGCTGCGGCGCGAGCCCCGCAACCGGCCCCGCGCCCTGCCCGCCCCCAGAACCACCGCTCCCGGAAGAGCCATTGCCAGAGACGCCGCCGCCAGAGACGCCGCTCCCAGCGGAACCGCCCGCAGCGCCGCCGGGCGTGCAGCGCGCTGACCGGGGCGACGACGCGGGCTTCGGACTCGGCGGCGGCGGCAGGATGGAGAAATGCGGGTTGACGCGTGGCGGCTTGACCACGACCCCGACCACGTCCAGCGTGGCGAAGTCGACATAGGGCCGCACGAACGCCTGGGCGGAGAGCGCACCCGCACGGTTCCGCGCGGCGACCACGACGCCGACGGGCACGCCAGGCACGTACGGCCGGTCATTCACCGACGCCGCAGTCACTAGCTGCTCGCCCCTGGTAAGAACGGTGGCTGGATCGGGAACCTGAAGCACCAGCAGGCCAGCCTCGCCGCTCGCCGCGCCCTGCCCGCTGACCCAGCCAAGCTGGCCGGCGGGCGCCAGCCTGACCCCGACGACGGAACTCGCTGCGTCGGCCAGCAGCACCGTGCTTGTCCGCGCGCTCACGGCGACCACCTGGCCGACGAGCCCATCGCCGGACAGGACGGTCTGCTGTGTCCTGACGCCGTCGGAACTGCCCGCGTCGAGCGTCACGGTCTGCTGAAGTCCCTGGCCGTACGCGATGACCGACGCGGCGACGATCCGGTACCCTCCGGCGCCGGCCAGCCCAAGCAGGCGACCAAGCTGCCGGTACTTCGCCTGGGCCAGCTCGGCAGCGCTCAGCTGCGCGCGCAAGGTGACCAGCTTCTGCTCGAGCGCCGTGACCTGTGCGCCGCCATCGAAGCGAGCTCCGACCAGCCCGCCGGCCGGCCTGGCCACCGAGCTCACCGCGCGCTCCGCGCCGCCGAGCACGGAGCCACCGATGCCCTTGACCGCCCGCACGATCGCCGACGAACCGTCCTGGTAGTCGATCGCGATCAGCCCGAGCGCCGCGATCATGGCGGCCGCCAGCATCAGCCGGGCTCGTGGTGTGTCGTGCATGCGCACGGGAACCTCCTTAGCGGCGTGCCTCGGGAACCAGTACCTGCTGTAGCGTCTCGAAGTCCTCCACGCATCGGCCGGTGCCGAGGGCGACGGAGTCGAGTGGGTGGTCGGCGACGTGGACCGGCATCCCGGTGTCTTCGCGCAGCCGCTGAGCGAGCCCGCGCAGCAACGCACCGCCCCCGGTGATCGCGATACCGCGGTCCATCACGTCTCCGGCGAGCTCAGGCGGGCACTTGTCGAGCGTGGTGCGGACCGCGTCAATGATCGCCGCCAGCGGCTCGGCCATCGCCTCTCGCACCTGCGCGGCCGACATCACGACGGTCTTGGGCAGCCCGGTGATCAAGTCCCGGCCGCGGATCTCCGCGCTCGGCTCCTCATCGGCGGGATAGGCGGAACCGAGCGCCATCTTGATCTCCTCGGCGGTCCGCTCGCCGAGCGTCAGCGAGTACTCCTTCTTGCCGAACATGACGATCGCCTGATCAAGCTTGTCCCCGCCAACTCTGATCGACTGTGCGGTAACGATGCCCCCGAGCGATATCACCGCCACCTCGGTGGTACCGCCGCCGATGTCGACGACCATGTTGCCTGTCGGCTCGTTGACTGGCAGGCTGGCGCCGATCGCCGCGGCCATCGGTTCCTCGATGATGTAGACGCGCCGGGCGCCAGCCTGATGGCCAGCCTCCTTGACGGCGCTTTGCTCGACGCCGGTGATACCGCTGGGCACAGCTATCACTATTCGCGGCTTGGCGAGCCCGATGCGCTTGTGAACCTTCTGGATGAAATACCTCAGCATGCGCTCGGTCACATCGAAGTCGGCTATGACGCCGTCCTTAAGTGGCCGCACGGCGATGATGTTTCCTGGGGTACGGCCGATCATGCGCTTGGCTTCCAGGCCGACCGCCACGATCTGTCCCGTATTGGTGTTGAGCGCAACAACTGATGGTTCGTTCAGGACAATGCCGCGGCCTCTGACATACACGAGCGTGTTGGCCGTGCCCAGGTCGACAGCCATGTCACGACCAAGAAAAGTCAGAGCGTTGCCCATCTGAGTCCTTATTGTCCGTGCTGCCAGGATTCCCTGTACCGCAATCTGCAAGGAATTAGGCTACCTGGCAGGGCAGCAGCGCAACGCACTGAGGGCATGCCTAAGCCGGGGACAAATCCCACGGCATTACCGTAACGTTACTGGGAGCTTTCCACTTTATGACCGAGCCAGATTCCAGTAACCCAGAGAATAGCGAAGATTCCGCCGAGAACATACATCGCCGGCAACACGGCGCCAGCGGCGATCACGAGGACCTGGAGCAGGCTGCCACCGACCAGGACCACGGGAAGGAATCGCTTTGCCAGCGCGCCAAGCACGACCGCGGCGAGCG
>JASIBM010000092.1 GCA_030045175.1 Streptosporangiaceae bacterium
GGGGCCGGCGGGCAGGCCGAGGGCAGCGGCCCGGCCGTGAGCAGCGGGCCAGCCGTGAGCAAGGGGCCAGCCACGGGTGGCGGGCCAGTCGCGATGACGTGGCGCCCGGCGGGTGGCGCGGAGGCCGGGTTCACGGCGGGCATCGGATCACGCGGCGGCGCGGGACCCGGCACAGTCAACCGCGGCCGGATCCTGGCGGCCACCTCGTTCAGCAAGGGCTCGCGCTCAAGCCAGAGGTCCTTGCGAGCGCGGAGCTCGTCGAGCACCAGGCCGCGATGCAGGACGTCCACGACCAGCCCGAGCGGGCCCTGGACCAGGCCCTGCGCGACCGCGTTGCCGACCGCGAGGCCGAGGTCAGCCGCGGCTCGCCCGATCTTGCCCTCGAGCCTGCTGCGCAGCGCGGGCGTGGCGTCGGCCAGTGAGATCAGCGACGCCGTCTCGCCGATCAGCGGGTTCACCCGCAGCAGCCGGCCCACCACCCCGATGCCGAAGCCCGCGACGTCCGCTCCGATCGCGTACACCTGGCGGCGCATCGGCTCGGTATCGCCCGGATGGTCAGGGCGAGTGGGCGAGAACCCCTCGTCGTCCACCCCGCACGCCGCCTCGACGCCCTCGATCACGTCGACGAGGTCATCGACGTCCACCGTGTCATCGTCGAAGGCGACGATGACACGCCCGGCCACGGAGTTGACCTGCGCCCAGTGCACGCCCTTCAGCCGCGACAAGGCCAGCTCCACGTGCCATCCGACGTGATCGCCGCCTGGCCGGCCGACGCCCTTGACCTCGATGTGCGCTCGCCCGTTGCCGACCCAACGGCGCCGCTGGCGCCGGTCGGCCTGAAACGGGATCCTGGCGAGCAGCTCGCCGGGCTGGCTGGGCAAGGCGGTCCCGGCTAGGACACGGCCTCCGCGCGCTTGACCTGCTTCTGCTGCTTCATGCGCTGCTCGGCGACCCAGGTTCCGGCCGCCACGAGCGCGGCCACGGGCCAGTCCACGATCTCGAGTGCGGCGAGTGCGGCCAGGCTGCCCCACCAGATCATGTTCCCCTTGGCGCCACCTGGCAGCTTGATGCCAAGGGGAAAGCCGGCCGACCTCGCCTGGTCCGGCTCGGCCTTGCCGCGCTGGGCCTGGGTGCGCTGGCCGGGCACGGCATCCTTCTCAGGCGCCTTCTGGTCAGCCGCCTTCTGGTCAGCCGCCTTCTGGTCAGCCGCAGCCTGGTGGTCGGTCGCGCCCCTATGGTCAGTCCCGCCCTTGCGGACTGTCGTGCTGCTCGCCATCACATCGCCCCCCCGACGCCTGCGAGGACGCGGCGTCGCGACCCCGCCCTCCTGCGAAATGCCTACCCAGCGGCCGGCCCGCTTACCCGGACCCGCAGGTCATTAGCCAAGTCCGCGCGTGCCCGCGCGATCTCGGCGTCGATGGCGGCCGCGCGCGCGGCCGGCAGGGCCACCAGGCCGGGGCGGTCTGGCCGGTCCTTGAGCACGTCGGCGCGGAACTGCGTGGGCGGATGCGCGGAGTCGATCCGCAGCAGCCGCCGCCGCCCAAGCAGCCGGAGGCGTTCCCACTCCGAGTGCGGAATCGAGCGAACGTACTCACCGACCGGCTGCCACGGGTCGGCGTCCCGCTGGAACCGCAGGGTTTGCACGACCACCCGCCAGCTACCCTCGTCGACGAGCAGCTTTTCGACCAGGCCGACGGCGGCTCGCATGCCCGCGGCGGTCGCCGCGAGGTCGTCCGCGTAGTACTCGCCGCGCTCGCCCTGACGCTGCACCAGCCGGGTGAGCCCGACCCCGACGGCCTGCACCACGAGGAACGGCGGGATCAGGATCAGCGGCGCGAGCACCTGCTCGGCGATATGCGTCAGCGCGGTCGCAGCGGACATGGGCTTGCCGCGTGACTTCCAGATCGGCTGGGCGGGGAACAGCAGCAGCTGCCAGTTCGCGAGCGTGGCCAGCGCACCGCCGATGACGAGATCGCGGCGCAGGTCTGCGTTAACCCTGTGCCCTAGCTCGTGAGCTAGCAGGGCAACCCGCTCCGCCGGGCTGAGTGCCGCCCACAACGCCAGCCCGATCGAGATGGCCGGCCGGCGCGGGCCGAGCTTGAGGTAGGACGCGTTGTAGTCGGGGACGATCACGATGTGATCGACGGCCGGCGCCCGCACGGCCGCGGCGATGTCGTCGGTCAGCGCGAAGAGCGCGGGCGCGGCATCTCGGCCAAGTACCGGGCCGCCGGGCGGCCGGCGACGGCGGAACGGCTGGACGAAGGCGGCCACGCCGAGGCCGAACAGGGCGACCAGGAGCCGGACCGGGGTGGGCACCCCGGCCGACAGGACCAGCCAGGCGACCGCGCCCGCGACCAGGCCGAGCGTGAGGAGGTGGATCACGGCGGCGAGCAACCAGGCGAGCGCGGCGACGGCGAACCCGCCGCGGCGGGCGTGCTGGTGGGTGAGCACGTCGGCGTGCAGGCGCCGGGCAAGCTGGTCTGAACCACGCGCCGCCAGCTTGCCGATGAACGCGAGGCGCCTGCGCGGCCCCGGGTCGACGTTCCACTCGCACGTCTGGCACCAGATCACGAACCGCTGGTCGGCGGCGATGACCGCGCCGCATCGCGGGCACAGCTTCTCGATCAGCATGGTCACCGATTAGGCCCGCTTCACGCTGGTCTGGTGGCGTTTCACGGCAGCATGCTCTCACGACGCGCCACGCCGATGAGCGCGGATGACGCGCTCGACCAAGATCACATGACGGCGATGGATGACAGGAACGCTTTGTTCGCTTAATCTCGTCCGGAATGCCCACCACCGCGGCCGAACCCGGGCTCTGGCCGGGTATCGCCGGGTCCTGACCGGATAGGGAGAACGATGACCACGTCGCCACGTTTGTTCACCGAAGCCGACGCCGACCCGCAGGTGCTCGACGGTCAGGTGGTCGCCGTGCTTGGCTACGGCACGCTCGGCCGGTCGGTGGCGCTCAACCTGCGAGATAGCGGGGTGAACGTCCTGGTCGGCAACATCGCCGACGAGTACCGCGACAAGGCGGTCGCTGACGGATTCGAGCCGGTCGGCATTCCCGAGGCGGCGGCGCAGGCCGACGTGTCGCTGGTGCTGCTGCCCGACGAGGTGATCCCTGGCTGCTTCGACACCGACATCGCGCCCCGGCTGCGCCAGGGCGCCGCCGTATGCTTCGCCTCCGGGTACGTGCTCGCGTACGGCCTGGTCACTCCCCCGCCGGGGGTCGACGTGCTGCTGATGGCGCCGCGCATGTCCGGGGCGCTCGTCCGCCAGGTCTACCTCGCGGGCGACGGCTTCTACACCTACGTCAGCGTCGAGGCCGACGCGTCGGGCAAGGCCCTGGCCCGGCTGCTCGCCCTGGCCAGGGCCGTCGGCTCGCTGCGCAAGGGCTCCCTGGAGATGTCGGCCACCCAGGAGGCGCTCATCGACCTGCTCGTGGAACAGACCTTCGGCGTGTACCTGGGCCTGGGGATACAGCTCGCGTTCCGGGTGGGCGTCGATGCCGGGCTGCCGCCCGAGGCGATGGCGCTCGAGCTCTACATGTCCGGCGAGATGTCCAAGACCATCCAGGGGTTCGCCGACGAGGGCTTCTTCGGATCGCTGCTCAACCACGGGCTGACGGCCCTGTACGGCGGCTTCATCAGGACCAGCGAGGTCGACAACGCCGGCATGGAGCAGATGTTCCGCTCGGTGCTCGAGGACATCTCCAGCGGCGGCTTCGCCCGTACCTTCCAGGAAGAGATGGGCAACGACTACCCGACCGTGGCCCTGATCCGCGAGGTCATCGGCGGCGGCGACCCGATCTCCCTGGCCGAGCAGCGCGTGCGCGACGCCTTCGGCATCGCGTTGCCTGAGGGCTGACCACGGGGCGACCGTGGGGGGGTACGGGTCGCCCCGTGGCCAGGTCAGAATCGTCTCCCGGCTACCGGGAGACCTCGTCGCCGACGCGGTGAGCCGACGTGGCGGGCACCACCCCGCCGTCGTCGGCCGGCTCGGCGAGTAGCTCGGCGAACAGCGCGTTGTAGTCGGCCTGCGCCTGGCCCAGGTCGCGCTCGGACGCGGTCCCTGCGGCGTTCCGCTCGAAGATGTCGCACGCCGAGCGGAAGTGATCGAGCAGGTCGGCGTGGTCGACCGACAGGTCGGACATCACCTGCTCGCGATGCACGACGGGATAGCCGCGCTCCCTCAGCACCGTGACAAGCAGCCGCTGGGCGGCCACGACGGCGGCGACCGGGTCGCGGGCGAACCTGACGAGCACCCTCAGCCACTGGGCGCGGAGCCGATTGCGAGTCCGCTGGTCGAGCGGATGGACGCCGAGCCTGCTGACGTACTGCTCGCGGAGCACGAGCTCGGCCTCGGCCTGCGACTTGCTATCGCGATCGCCGACCAGCCGCTCGTATTCGGCTCCGAAGCGGCGCTTCAGCCGGTGCCGGCGCGCGAGGGTCACGCCGACCCTGGTCACGGCGAGCAGGATTATCGCGGCTATGACGCCGAGCAGGCCGACGATGGCTATGTCTGGCCACATCTGAACCTCCGGTTCTGCCGATCTGGCCGTCATTTGCTCGGCATCCACTACCCAGCTGCCGTGGCATAAACGTCGCCGCCTCGGATAAATGCTGGATGAAGCTTGCCGTCAGGCCCGGCCAAGGGAGGTCATCGGCCGCTGCCGCGAGTGATCACGCGGACTGCGCGAGCTCGCCGTCGCTTTCGAACTCGGGCCCGAGAACCTCGGCCCCGCCGGACACCGGGGTCATGGCCGCCTTGTCGTAGCTGCCGAGCTCGGCCGGGATGCTGACCCGCTTCCCTGAGACGCTGTCGAGTATCTCCAGGCGCGCGCGGACCGGACTGGCGATCTTGTCGCGGTGATAGCCAGGCAGCTCGTACACCAGTTGCCCGCTGACCTCTTGCCCCGGAGCCAGGTCGAACGGCATTTTCATCGGGATCAGGCCGAGCGAGGGCGGCAGCGGCCAGTTGGGCACCGGGCACACGGCCTCGCCCGCCCGCCCCCACGACCCCGCTATCAGCTTGACGTACATGAGGACGGTGATGTTCACGGTTCGCTCTGGCTCGGCGCTCGCGAACCTGGCGTGCAGCGATCGCAGGTGCGCGGGCACGTCCATGCCGCTGCTCGACTCGCGCTCGGTGTCCGTGGATCCGGTGGCTGTTACCTCGACGGTGATGTCAGGAAAGCCCGCCGGCAGCGCCAGCGGCACCGGCAGCGCGGGGATCGCCCAGCTCCGCACCGCGCCGAGGAACGCCGCGAATGCCAGCAGAAACGACACGAGTGCCGTTGGCATCCATGGGTTGGCGAAGAGCGAGTAGCGCGGCTCCTTAAGGAAATAGGCGATCGCGACGGCGGCCAGGAACGCGAAGAGCGTCAGGAACAGGCCACCGAACCAGAGCCAGAACTCACGATGCGAGCGCACGGCCCGGAGTCTACGCCGTCCGCACACCGGCCGCACCGTACGCCGGCCGACGGCATTGGCCGCCGCGCCACGGTCAATTGGCGGCCAGCGCCGTGATTAGCCGCGCCGTGGCGGGGTAGCGGCGGTCGGCGGGCTCAACCCCAACGCCCGCAAGAGGAGTGATTGACATGGCTGGAAAGCTTCGCGTGCCCAGGAGCCGCGGCGCGGTCTCCGGCATCCTGCTCGTGCTGCTCGGCGCGTGGGGCGGGCTGATCGCGTTCATCGGCCCGTACTTCCACTACGCCTACAGCCCGGCCAGCACCTGGACGTACAACACGGGCCGGCTCTGGCTGGAGATCCTGCCCGCG
>JASIBM010000012.1 GCA_030045175.1 Streptosporangiaceae bacterium
GCCCGCGTCGTCCGCTTGGCCCTGTCCTCGAGCGCGCCCGCGCAGCCCACCCAGAACAGGTACTCCACGTCATCGCCGATCACACCGTCCACGACGGGCACCTCGAAGTCAAGGTCGGCCATCCAGTCGGATCTCTTGGACTCGCCCATGCCCCACGGATCGCCCTTGTTCTCGAGGTTCTTCAGCATCCCGGCCGCCTCGACGGGGAACTCGGATTCGATGAGCACCTGGTGCCTGCGCATCCCCGCGATGTGGTCGATGTGCTCGATGTCGACCGGGCACTCCTGCACGCACGCCCCGCAGTTGGTGCAGGACCAGATCACGTCGGGATCGATCACGCCGCCAGAGTCGACACTGGCGACCAAGGGCCGTTCGGCCTCCTTCTTGACCGCGTCGGGCAGCTTGTCCCTGGCCTCGTCGGACGTGGCGAGCAGGTAGGGCGCCTTGGCGAAGGCGTGGTCGCGCAGGTCGAGTATGAGCATCTTGGGCGACAGCGGCTTACCCGTCGCCCAGGCCGGGCACTGCGACTGGCACCGCCCGCACTCGGTGCAGGTGGCCAGGTCGAGCATGCCCTTCCAGGTAAGGTCCTCGATCTTGCCGATGCCGAAGACGTCGGTGTCTGGGTCGGCCTCCTCGAAGTCGAGCACCTTGCCGCCCGAGCGCATCGGCTCGAGCGCGCGCAGGCCATCCGGGCGGCGGGAGAACAGCACGTTCAGCGGCGCCAGGAAGATGTGCAGGTGCTTGGAGTAGGTCACGAAGATCAGGAAGCCGAGTATGACGGCGAGCTGGGCGAGGATGAACGTGGTCTCGATCCCGTGGTTCGCGCTGCCAAGCGGGGCGAGCCAGTGCCCGACGATCTGCGAGGCGAACGCGCCGTGGGCGTAGGGGAAGTCGCCGGTGTTGATCTGGGCGCCGCGATAAAGCAGCAACGTCGCGATCACCAGGAAGATCATGAGGAGAACAAGCCAAGCGGCGCCGGTGTGCGAGCCGGAGAAGCGCGATGCGCGGCCTTCTCGCCTGGGATCGTTGCGCAGCCTGATCACGGCGAACGTGACGATGCCGACCAGGACGGCGACGGCGAGCAGGTCCTCGATGAAGCCGATGAACGCCCAGTGCCCGATCCCCGGGATGGCGAACTTCTTGCTGAACAGGTCGCCATAGGCCTCGATGATCGTCAGGATCAAGATGACAAAGCCCCAGAACGTCAGGAAGTGGGCTACTCCTGGCACCGTCCAGCGCAGCAGCTTGCGCTGGCCGAAGACCTCGGTCACCTGGGTTTCCGCGCCACGGGCCGGATGCCGCCTGAGCGCCTCGATTCGCTCGGGCGCCGGCTGGCCGCTGGTGGCGAGCCGGTAGAGCCACCCGAGCCGACGGCCCGCGATCGCGAACGCGATCACGGTCAGGGCAAGGCCGATGATGATCCGCAGCGCCAAGACGACCTCCTTCTGTGCGTTTGGGTGTCAGCGTACGCCGGCCCCTATTGCGCCGACGGCTCCACCGCTACCTGGTGAGCGGATAGCCTCGGTAGCACCCCGCGTTGAGGAGTGATCGGGCCCGATGACCACGCGAACTGCTCAGGCCGAGGTCCATGCGGACCGGGCCGTTCCGTTCGCCCGCATGGTGCGGCGGTTCGGCGCCCCGACCCCGTCCGACCTCGCCGCGCTGCGGATCTGGCTGGTGACCCGCCTCGCGGTGCTGGCGCTCACCTGGCCTGCCGCGTTCATCATGCGCGGCAACTCGAAGTCCCCGCAGGGCTGGCTCTCGCTCTGGCAGCAGTGGGACGCGGTGCGGCTGGCGGCCATCGCTCAGTACGGTTACTTCGGCCCGCCAGGGCGCGCGCTGCCCGATCAGGTGGCCTTCTTCCCCGGGTACCCGCTCGCGCTTGACGTCGTCCACGTCCTGGTCCGGCAGTGGACCGTCTCGGGGCTTCTCGTCTCGTTCATAGCGGGCGGCGTGGCTGTCGTCGCGCTGAGCCGGATCGCCGAGCTCGATTACCAGCCGCGCGCGGGCCGACGGACGAACGGACAGCCAGCCGCCGGACAGCCAGCCGCCGGACAGGAGGCTGTCGGTTCAAGGGCCGTCTTGTTCATGGTCGTGTCGCCCGCGGCCATCTTCCTTGCGGCCGGTTACTCCGAGTCACTGTTCCTGGCCTTCGCGCTGTCGAGCTGGCTGGCGGCGCGGAACCGGCGCTGGGTGCTCGCTGTGCTGCTGGCCGGCGGGGCGTCGTTCATCCGGATCAACGGGCTGTTCTTGTGCGCGGCGCTGGCGATAGAGATCCTGCGCCGGGCCGACGGCCGGCGACTGCGGGCCATGGCGGCTTTCATCCCCGCGCTGGTCCCGCTGGCGGGCTACGAGCTGTACCTGCACGCGCGGACCGGCGACTGGCTCGCCTGGGTTCACGCGGAAAAGCAAGGCTGGCAGCGTCAGCTCACCAATCCCGTGGATACATTCAAGACGGCGTGGACGGCCGGCTTCGGCCACGAGTTCAGCGCGCCGATCAACTTCGTCTTCCAGCTCGAGATACTGGCCGTCCTGATCGGCGTCGTCACGATCGTGGCCCTGCTGATCTGGCGGCGCTGGGCCGAGGCCGTCTACGTGGGGCTCACCATAGGGGCACTCGCCACGTCGATCTGGTATGAGTCCGTGCCGCGGGCGCTGCTGCTGCTCTGGCCGATCTGGTGCGGCCTGGCCATGGTGGCGGCCAGGCGGCGCTGGGTTGGCCAGCTATACCTGGCGGTGTCCATCCCGATCGCGATGGCGATCGGATTGCTCTTCTTGACGGGCCACTGGGCCGGCTAGCACAGGGCCGGCTAGCTGTGCAGGCGCCAGGCCAGCACGTCACCCGACTGCACCGAGGGTGCGCCGAACAGGCCGACCAGGTATCGCGCAAGCACCGAGCCGCCCGTGGTGTCCGCCACCACCGCCGCCGGGTGCCAGGCAGCGAGGTCGGCATGAACCTGCGCCGCTGACGGGACGGCCACCTGAGCACCGAGGTTGGCCGCTGCCACGGCGCTGGCCTGCGCGGATCCCGGCCGCAGCCCCGCGTACCACAGCTCGTCGAGGTAGACCGCCGCCGGGGCCAGGCCGTTGCCGTCGACGTACGCGTGACCGTTCCAGGCGGGCCCGATGAAGTAGCCCCCGATCATCGAGTACTGCGTCGATGTGTCCGCCTGCCAGCGCATCGCCACGGTGAGGTGAACCTCGGGGACCGGCACGACGAGGATCCTGGCGCCCTCGGGCAGGCGCAGCGCGCCAAGCGCGGCAGACCATCCCGCCGGGAGCGGCGGCGCCGCGGCGGCCGGCAGCGGCCTGGGCAGCAACGGCAGGCAGGCCAGGACGACCAGGGCAATTGGCAGCAGCCCATGGCGCTTGGGCAGGCGCGCGCGTGCGAGATCGAGGCAGAGCGCGAGCAACACCGCGACCAGGCCGTCGATCAGCACGGACAGCCGGTCTGGCAGCACCGACCCGACCAGCGGGAGACCCTCGATCCAGTGCCAGGGCAAGGTCACGGCCATGTCGGTGCGTCCCCCGGCAAGCGGGTGACCCCCGAGCGAGAGCACGACGAGCACCATGATCGTCACCGCCAGTGCCCGGACGACGGGCCGGGCACTGAACAAGATGGCGGCGAGCGTGAGCACGATGATCAACGGCCAGCCCAGGTAAGCCAGGTACTCGGGCGCCAGTCCTTGATAGCTCGCGGCCGCCGCTGCGCTGGCCGACGTGTGGAACAGCAGGTAGCTCGACGGCGTCACGAAACCGGATAGCTCGTTTTCGAAGAAGTCCGCGGTGAACGGGCTGCCCGACTGGGTGAGCGGCCCGGCGAACTGGACCCACAGCGCCCAGCCGACCAGGGCCGCCGTGACGCAGGCCGCCACCGACAGCCCGGCTATGGCCTGCCGGGCGCGGTGCGCGATTGCCCCTGGGAATCCAGCGGCCAGTCCTGCCACCAGCAGCAGGCCGGCCAGTGCCGTGGTCAGCGCCAGTTCCTC
Organism: Streptosporangiaceae bacterium; assembly: GCA_030045175.1. Lineage (GTDB taxonomy): Bacteria > Actinomycetota > Actinomycetes > Streptosporangiales > Streptosporangiaceae > Chersky-822. The sequence continues at coordinate 3,990 of JASIBM010000012.1, forward strand.
GCTGACGAGCAGCTCCGCGGCCACGAGCAAGCCGAGCCACGCACCGTCACGCACGTGCGGGGATACGCGCGGCGGCCAGTCCACTGATCGGCGTGACGCCACGGTTCCTGTGGCGGTGGCAGCCGGCGGGTCGCTGTCCTCTCGGCGTGACGCCGCGGTTCCCTTGACCGTGGCAGCCGGCGGGTCGCCGTCCTCGGCCTGTTCGCCGACGTGGCCGCCGGCATGCGCGGCGGCCGACTCGCAGGCTGACCCGGCGGCCGACCCGCCTGCCCCGGCGACCGACTCGAAGGCCCTGGCGGCCGGCTTGCCTGCCTC
>JASIBM010000093.1 GCA_030045175.1 Streptosporangiaceae bacterium
ATCGACCCGGACGCTGCCGCGAAGAGACTAGCCGCCAGGCACGGTCATTTTGCCGATCCGGCGATCCTGGACAGCCAGTTCGCCGACCTGGAGCCGCCGTCGCAGGACGAGCGCTCGGTGGTCACCGTGCGCGCCGATCAAGCTCCAGGCGATTTGGCTGAGCAGATCATCGGTCTGCTGAGCCTGGCCGGATGAGCCTATCGCCGTAATGCCGACTCCGAAGGTGGGTGCATTTTGTTCGGGCAGGCCGCGGGTTTCGCTTTGCTTGCCGCTTGCTCTCCGACCGCGATGCTGGTCGCGGCCATCTTCCTGGTGTCTGCCAGGCCCGGCCAGATGGTGGCGCTCTACCTGGCTGGTGGCGTCCTCGTGGTGGCCGTGGCTGGCACCATCGCGCTGGTCGCGATGCGGACAGGCGGGCTGAGTGAGGTCGGCGAGCGAGAGCCCAGGTATGGCCTGCGGCTGGGGCTCGGAGTGCTCGCCCTGATCGCGGCCGCCGTGATCGCGCTGCGCAAGCCGAGGCCGCCAGAGCCCGCCAGGCAGCGAAAGCCCGGCCTGGTCGCCAGGATGTCGGCAGGCCCGACGCCGCGCAGGGCCTTCGTGGTTGGCCTGATCGTCTTCGGCCCCGGGCTCACCTTCATCGCTGCGGTTCAGGTGGTGGCCACCGCCAGGGCCAGCCTCGTCGCCACGGTCGCGGCGATGGCGATGATCGTCGTGCTGACCGTCTTGTTCGCCTGGGCGCCGCTAGCGGCCTACCTGATCGCCCCCGAGGCGACCGTTCGCTGGCTCGACACGCTCAATGCCGCGATCCGCCGCAACAGCCGCGTGATACTGACCAGCGCGGTCGCGCTCATCGGCGTGCTACTCGTGATCCAGGGCAGTGCTGGCCTCACCCGATGATCGCGCGACCGCGCCGTGCCCGCGGCCGAAGCGCAGGAACGCGGTGAGCGCGGCGATCACGACGGCGATGGCAATGCCCAGGTAGAGGACGTCGATGCCGCCGCGAGTCTGCACGGCCACGTCCACGAACGTGATGGCCGCCACCAAGATGAGCATCGACACGACCCTGGCCTTCAGATCTTCAAGATCGTGCATCTTCAGCCAGCTCGGCATCCAGTACCGCTCGGTGGCACGCTCCCTGGCGATGAAGAGCCCGTAGAAGCCGAAGGCCGCGATCATAAGCGTCGCCCCGACCAGGTACGCGTCCATGACCACGAGGAACCTGCCGAGGATGCCCTCGACCTCCGTCCTAGTGGAGACGTGCAGCTCAAAGACCGTGGCGATGAGGATGACTGAGCCGTAGGCGAACGCCCCGGCGGCATCGGCGAGCAGGAAAAGCACGGGCACCAAGACGATCAGCCTGGACCAGGCGAGCATGCGCTCAAACCACCGCTGCATGACGGGAATCGAGTTCCTGCCGTCCACGACGCGGTCGGCCGCGGGTCCGGTGGGCGGCCCCGCGGGCTCCTCGGTCACACCGCTTCTTTACCCGGCGCGGGCCACGCGACTCGCGACGGGCTAGATTGTCACGTTCGTGCGGACATGGCAACGCCCTCGGAGCGAGCGCTCGCGAGGGCGCGGCTGGTGTGAGGTCGCCTCTCGGCGAAAGGCTCGACGCGGCTCCAGCCGGACGGTAGTCCGCGAAGGCAATGGGTTAGGCCCGGGGGACACATCACACCAGCGAAGATCACAACGCTCGCGGCGGCCGGGGTATTCCGGCTCGGATCCGGGTCCTTGGCCGGCCTCAACCGGCTACCCTGCCGCTGATCGCTGGCGATACGCTGAGGATCGTTCCTGGTGCTGCAGGAGGAGCGGCGTGACGTGGGTGCGAATGTCTCTGCCATCGGCTGCATCGGCGTGATCACCGTCGCTACCCGTGGCCAGGCCGGGCCCGGAGAGGCGCTGGTCAAGATTCGCGGGGGGTCGGAGGAGTTCATCGCCTGGTCGCCCGAGCCGCTGCCCAAGGGGACCACGGTGCTCGTGATTGAGGAACGTGGCGCGAGAACCGTCGACGTCAGCGCCTGGACCGACCCGCTTGCCCCGTTACCCCCCGGCCGAAGCTCGGCCCTGTCTGGCGGTGAAGGCCGCTGAACAGCCCTGACCCTGCGTGGAGATGACAATGCTCGGCTACCGTGTTCCGAGGCCCGACGAGGCCATGCTGATTTCTGGTGGCAAGTACGGCATGAACGGAGCGCCCTTCCGCGTCGTGACCGGCCATGGCGCCTTCGTGCTCCCCTTCACGAGGAAGACCAACTTCCTCACCCTGGCCATGTGCGAGGCCGAGGTCTCCGAGACCTGCGTCACCAGGCAGGGCATCTCGCTGAACGTCCGCGCCGTCATCGCGTTCAAGGTCGGCAACGACCAGGAGAGCATCGTGAACGCGGGGCAGCGATTCCTGTCCGACCAGGATCAGATGTCCACCTTGACCGGCCGGATCTTCGCCGGCCATCTGCGGTCGATCATCGGCTCGATGACGGTCGAGGAGATCGTCACCGAGCGGCAGAAGCTGGCGACCGAGGTGCTCGACGGCTCCAAGGCCGAGATGGCCAAGATCGGCCTCACCGTCGACTCGCTCCAGATCCAGTCGATCGACGACCTGGGCTCGGGCTACATCGACGCCATGGCCGCTCCGCACAACGCCGCGATCCAGCGGCAGGCGCAGATCGCCCAGGCGCAGGCGAACCAGGCGTCGGCCGAGGCGCAGCAGCAGTCGCAGCGGGCGCAGGCCGAGTACGCCAGGCAGACCGCGGTCGTTCAGGCGGAGTACAAGGCGGAGGTGGACAGGGCCCAAGCCTCGTCCGCCCAAGCCGGGCCGCTGGCGGAGGCGCAGGCGCAGATGGAGGTGCTCGCGGCGCGAGCCGAGCTGGCCAAGCGGCAAGCCGAGCTGCGCGAGCGCGAGCTCGTGGCCGAGGTGATCAAGCCCGCCGAGGCGGAGGCGGAAAAGGTGCAGATCCTGGCCAAGGCCGACGCGCAGCGGGTGACCATGCAGGCCGAGGCCGCGGCGTCGCACAACAGGGTCGCGCTCGACCGGATGCTGATCGAGCAGTTGCCGCAGATCGTCAAGGAGGCGGCGGCCGGCCTGGCGGGGTCGAACCTCAGCGTGCTGAACGGCGCCGAGGGCCTCAGCGAGCTCGCGGCCGGCCTGGTCGCGCAGGGCCTGACCATACTCGACTCGGTGAAGAAGGGCCTGAACGGGGAAGAGGCGGCCGCCGCTGGCGCCGTCCAGGCCAGCGCAGGGAACGACGACGCTCAGTAGCGCTACTGCCTGAAATCGCGCGGCCTGAAATCGCGCGGCCTGAAATCACGTGGCCGTGGGCAACCTGCTGGCATACCGCGTGCATTTAATGGTCGTGATCAAAGCGCGCGAGGCGGCTGGAGCATGAGCTCGAGCCGTGACACGGAGTTCACCGAGTTCGTCGTCGCCCGGCTGCCAGCCCTGCGCCGGGTCGCCTACCTGCTGTGCCAGGACTGGCACCAGGCTGACGACCTGGTGCAGGTCGCGATCACCAGGTTGTACACACACTGGGGACGGGCCGCGGCGATGGAGCGTCCCGAGGCCTACGTCAGGACGATCGTGATCAGGCAGTTCCTGATCGACCGTCGCTCCAGTTGGTCACGGCGGGTCACGCTCAAGGCCGAGTTGCCGGAGTCGGCTGGTGCCTCGCCGGATCGCGACTGCGCGCTGGACGTGAACGCGGCCTTGGCCGCGCTGCCGCCGAGGCAGCGGGCCACGATCGTGCTGCGCTTCTACTGCGACCTGCCCGTGGACCAGGTGGCCGGCGTGCTCGGCTGCACGGCGGGCACGGTCAAGAGCCAGACCGCCAAGGGCCTGGACTCGCTCAGGCGCGCACTCGAGCCAGCCAGCACAGTCACCGGGGAGGCGCAAAGTCATGGATGAGAACAAAGCGCGGTCGCTGCTCGAGCAGGCGGCTGGCGCTCCTGCCCCGTCGAGTTCGGTGGACATCGCCAAGGCACGCCGGATCGGAAGGCGCCGCCTGCGCCTGCGGCGCTTCGGGGCGCCGGCAGCGTCCGTGTCAGCCGTGGCGATCGTCATCGGGCTGATCGCGAGCGGGGCGGTCCCGCTCGGTGCCGGTTCCCATGTCGGCGGCAGGCCGGCACCCGTCGCGAGCGGCGGGGCAGCCCACACGCGCGCGCTCAACCCGCTCGTGCCGTACGCGACCTTCGGCTGGCTGCCCGTCGGCTACGCGGTGAGCGCTGAGCCCATGCACGGGTACTCGATCATCACTCCGACGGTGGAGCAGCTTACGGCGAGCGACTCCTCCGGCAGGTCGATCTCGTTCGAGGTGTTCCCGATCGGGCAATGTCACCTGACCGGCCCGCGCACAGGTGCGATCTCGCACCTCAGCGTGCTCAGCTGCGGCGGGCTCCCGACTCCGGTCGGCCTGCGTGAGCGGGTGACAGGGACGATCCCAGGCGTTGCCGGCGGGCGCGCCTACTGGTGGACGATCAAAGCCGGGCAGTACCACAGCCTCGCGCTCCGCACGGCTAAGGCCTGGGTTGTCATCGACCCGGCTGTGGTCTCGCTTGCCACCGAGATCAGGGTCGCCACGCATGTCCGGTTTGGCTCAGGGCGGCCCCTGGCGTTCCCGTTCCGGCTGACCGGGTTGCCTTCGCGGTGGCGCGTCGGATTGAGCTACCCCTGGACCGTAGGCGATCGCCTGATGGGCTCCGGCCTGTGGCTAGGACCAGGATCGTCCCACAACCAGGTCCAAGTCTCCACGGCGCCAGCCAACACGCGCGGTTTCTGCGGGAAAGACTCCGGGCAGGAGCGCTCTGGGTGGCAGCGGGTGACCGTCGGCGGCCTCCGCGGCATCTTGCTGACCGTCTACGGAGCTGGCCACTTCCAGACGCTGTGCTTCGAGGATGCCGGCGGCCTGGCGGTTTCCGTCACCGTCAACCGGCCGTTCAGCGGCCAGCCGCTGGCGGCGGCCAGGAACAACGGCGGGGTGATCGACATCTTCCTGCACCACCTGCACCTGCTCGGCCCGGACCCGGCCCACTGGACCACTCACCCGATCCCGGGCTGATGCTGCCCGGCAACAACGTGGGGCCCTTGCTGCTGTTGTAGGAACAGCAAGGGCCCCACGTTGTCACTCGCGCGCGGGGCGCTGTGCGCATTAGCGCGCGGGGGCGCGACGGCGGAGCGGGTCAGCTAGCGCGGCGGTGAGCTGGCTGAGCGCCTCGACGGTGTGCGCGCTGACCACGGCGTCGCAATGCGGCCAGGCGGCGGCCATGCCACCGGCCAGCGGCTCGTACGCCTCGCTCTTGGTGCGGGGGTTCACCCAGACGACGCGGAACGCGACGAGCGACAGCCTGGCCATCTCGCGGCCGACGAGCTTGGGGTCGCCGGTCTCCCAGCCGTCCGAGATGATCACCACAACCGCGCCGCGCGCCATCCCCCGCCGGCCGTAGGCGTCGTTGAACTCCTTGAGCGCGGCGCCGATCTTGGTGCCGCCGAGCCAGTCCGGGGCCGCCTGCCCGGCCCGCCGCAGCGCTGGCCCAGGCAGCGACCTGCGCAGCGCGGGAGTGAGCCGGGTCAGCCTGGTCGCGAACGTGAATACCTCCGCGTCCGCTCCGCCGACCGCACTGTAGAGAAGCTGGATCATCGCCCGCGCGTACGGTTCCATCGACCCGGAGATGTCGCACAGCACGACGAGGCGACGCGGTCGCCTGGCCTGGGTCCGCCCGATCAGCCGGAACGCATCGCCGCCCGTCCGCCTCGCCTGCCGGAGCGTGGCGCGCATGTCGGTGCGCCTGCCGCCGGGCCTGCGTCGCTGCCGCCTAGAGGCCCGGTCCGGCACCGCGAGCGTGATCTGGCGCATCAGCGACGCGAGCGACGCGAGCTCGTCGGCCGACAGCTCGGCGAAGTCCTTGCTCGCCAGGCGCTCGACGCTGGTCCCCAGGTAGCGGTGCTCGGCTGCCTCGTCAGGGCGGTTCGCGTCGTCACCGTCATCGGCCTGGGCGACGCGTTCAGCGTCCGCCGGGAGTGGCCTGGCCGCCTTGGCCGCGGCGACCGCGTCGGCAAGCAGCTCCTGCGGCGGGCGCGGCTGCTGACCGGGCAG
>JASIBM010000094.1 GCA_030045175.1 Streptosporangiaceae bacterium
CTGCTGCTCCTGTCAGGCCTCGGCGTGGCCATGTTCCACCCGCCCGCCGGGCGTGAGGTCCGGCGCGCGGCTGGCGGCAGCGCCACCGCCATGGGCTACTTCGCGGCTGGGGGCAGCATCGGGTTCTTCGTCGCTCCTGCCATAGCCACTCCCGTCCTGGACGGGCTCGGCATCGGGGCGACCGCGCTGTTCATCCCGCCGGCGGCCTTGACGGGCTTCGTGCTCCTGCGCCAACAGCGGCGCAGCGCCGCCACGGCGGCGACGGCGGCCCGCGGCAGCGGGACCGACCGGCCGGCCTTGTTCACCGTGCTGACCTTCGTCGAGATCGTCCGCTCCGTCGTGTCCTTCGGGCTCGCCACCTTCGTTTCGCTCTACTGGATCCGGCACCTGGGGGCCTCCACCGCCCTCGGCGGCACCGCGCTCACGCTCGAACTGGGCGGCGGAGTGCTCGGCACACTCGCCGGGGGGCGGATCGGCGCGCGCATCGGCCCCGTCCGGACCGTTCAGCTCGGCAACGCCCTCCTCGTCCCCGCCCTGATCGCCCTGCTGGCCTGCGGCGACAAGTACGGCGCGCTGCCCCTGGTGCTCCTCGTCGGGCTCGTCGCCAACATTCCGTTCGCCGTCCTCGCCAAGCTCGGACAGGATTACCTCCCGACCAAGCCAAGCACCGCCGCGGGAGTTACCTTCGGCCTCAGCGTCAGCGCGGGCGGACTGTTCATGCCGCTTCTCGGCCTGGTTGCCGACCACAGCGGCCCGCGTGGCGTCTTCGTCGTACTCGCACTGATCCCCCTGATCGCCGTGGCCATATCAACCGCGCTGCGCGAGCCCGCATCCGACCGCGGAAAACACCCGACCCGCGACCGGGCCTAGCCCGGCCTGCTTACCCGGGCAGAGGCCTTAGCTGAGGCCAGATCCGGGCGGTCGCGGCGTCCGGCCGGGAGTTGCTCAGGTCAGCGGCGAGTGGACGGCGGGTGTGAGCAGGGCGGTGAGCTGAGCGACGTCGTGGAGCTTGTCGATGCCGAGTACGGTTTTTTCGATGGCGGCCTGGCGGTCGGCGGACAGGGCGCGGCGGGTCAGCTTGGCGTACTTGTCGCGGATCTCGGCGTTGGTCAGGTTCCGGTCGCCGGTACCGCGGGGGTGCGCGACCGTAGCGGCTTGAGCGCTGCCGTCGGTGAAGGTCAGGCGCACCTGGGTGGTGAGCTGCTCGTCGATGGGGAGGTGGTCGTAGGCCCGTTCGTGGTGGGTCAGTGTCTTGTCGATCAGTGCCCAGGCGTCGTCGCTGGTGATCCGGTCCGGGGTGAACTGGTCGACGAGCACCGCGCCGTCGAGGAGCGCGGCCGCGACGACGTAGGCGACGTTCATCTGCGCGCCGATCACCTGCAGCGGCCGCTCGGCTTTCCACCCGCCGTGCGCGTAGGCGGCTTCGCCGAGGTAGATGTCGATCCGCTGGATCTGGCTGATGTTGGCCTTGGAGCGCAGTTCGAGCGCGGCGCCGATCGCGGCGTGTAGCAATCCCATGGCCGCGTACGGCTTGACGGCGATCCGTTCGGTTTCCCACAAGGTGCCCAGGCCCTTGGATATGTCTTCGGGGTAGGTGCGGTGGCCCTGGCCGAAGACGGCCAGCCAGCCGCCGTAGGGGCGCTCGAGCACCCGCTTTATGCCGGCGTAGCCCGCTGCCGCGAGCGCGGCGGCGGTCAGGCCGTTACGCGCGGCGAAGCCGTGCTGCATGCGCTTGACCATCGATTCGTACATGGCGGACATGAGCCCGCAGGACTGGGTCGCCGCCATCCCGAAGGCGTCCTCGAAACCGGCGGCATCGAGCCCGTACAGCGTTCCCGCGGCGGCCGCTGCGGCCAGGGGACCGAAGACCACGCCCGAGTGCCATCCCCGGGACAGCATGTCCAGGCCGCCGAGCGCCTGGCCGACCCGGGGGCCGGTCTCGTACCCGAGGATGGCGCCGAGCAGGAACCGCTCGCCTGAGACGCGGCCCACGAGCGGGGCGGCGGCGAGCATCGCCGGCAGGACCAGTGAGTTGCTGTGCAGCGGGGCCAGGGGATGGTAGTCGTCGAGCTCGAACCCCTGGATGAAGCTGGAGTTCAACATGGCCGCCGACGTGGCGCTGGTAGCCCGGCCGTCCCAGCCGATCAGCGCGGCATCCCCGGCGCTGTCGAGCGCGGTGACGCCGTCGACGCCAATGCGGGAGACGGGCAGCTGCGCCCCCGCCAGGGCACAGCCGATGCCGTCCAGTACCAGGTGCCTGGCGCGGTCGCGCACGGAGGCGGGAACATCATCGAGCGTCGTCTCAGCGACCCAGGTGGCAAGCCGGCCGGTCGGGCCGGCCGGATCAGTGGCAGGACGGCCGCTGGCTTTCGCCGCGCCGGGCAAGCTGGCAGGCATCTGGGATCTCCTCCTCGTTCCTGGCGGGACGGACGGCAGGCGCCCCCTCGCGCAGGCGCCGTCACGGCTCAGCATCACCAAGCTGACCGTCGCCGAACCACGCCAGGGCCTCCCATCGGGTGGCCGGCCCGCCTAACGCTGCCGAGTGCTCTGTCCCGTGCTGGTTGTAGTGGCAAGCGCCGGCTGGTCGCTGTGGGCCCGGCGTTCCGGCGCGGCCTGGTTCCCGGCATCCCTGCTCACAGGGAGACCAGACGGGTGCCTGGCGCGAAGACACGAACGTTTACGCAGGCTCCTTGGGGACACGCTGAATGCGCAGATTTGCGTGCCATGAATCAGGAAACTAAAGGTCAGCAGGGTGAAGGCGCCGCCAGTCCGGTGCGCGGTCGGCAGGGCCCGACCTTGGCCGAGGTGCTGGGCCGGCGCGGGGTCCAGCTGTAGGTGAACACCATCCGCGTGGGCAGCGACGTCGCGGAAACCCAGATCGGCGAGCAACCAAAGCGTCTCTCACCCAATGTCGTGCGGGCGCAATCAGAGCCGTCGGCGTGCGCCGTTACGTCGCTCGACTTGATCGCGCTTCCTGGACCGCTGGCCGGCTCGCTTCGCGCTCCCACGCCGGCGTCGCGGACAAGCCGGCCACGCTGGCACCCGGGGCTCGCCGCCTGCGACAAGATCGCGATGAGCGCCGCCATGGGCTACATGCTCGTCGCGATGCTCTGAGCAGATTCAGCCTGCTGACTC
>JASIBM010000095.1 GCA_030045175.1 Streptosporangiaceae bacterium
TGAAGCCATCTACGTAGATATTCGCCACCGGCCGTACCATGGCCTGGTGCCTGCTTGAGTTCACCACCACTCAAGGCTAGGCGGCCAGGCCGCTGGGCGCGTCCTGTTCTTCGAAACAGTGTTCGGGTCAGCTCGCGTCGTACACCCAGGCAGTCGCGTACCGGTCAGCGGACGGCCACCGCGGCCACTGCGCGTCACCAAGATGATGCCGCGGATCGGACTGCGCGCACGGCGCGAGCGGAACCGCGGCCTCGCAGCGGCGCCGAACCTATGGCCTTGGGCTAGTTACACTGGGCAGAAATGGGTGAGATCTTCGCAGATGGTGGTGGGCGTTGAGTAATACCCGGAGCCGGACAGGCACTGGCATGCCATGTGCAGGGTGTCGTGGCGTTCACTGAAGCCGATGCCGGGCTCTATCACGTCTTCGCTGGCCACGCGCGGTTCCAGGGCAAGCAGCGCGTTCATGGTGGCTCCCATCTGGCACCCGCGGCGGCGATACCTGGGCAGCCGCTCGCTTTACGCGGATCGTCCCAGCGCCATTGTGGCGTGTCAAGCAGCAGTTTCACGTGGCTCTGCAGGAAAGGAGCGATGTGGGCAGCGCCCTGGCCGGTGATGAACTGATCGAGCGGCTGGTCCGTGCGGGCGTGGGGGCGGGATGGCGGGTGACTGCCGGGCCGGTATGGCTGATGGCCATGCCCGTCGGCCAGGTTGTGACGCAGCAGGGCTGGAAGCTGCACGTGTCGTCGCGAGCGGCCGGGCTGGTGGATCTGATCGAGGTGATCGTGCCGGTACTGGCCACGGAGCGCTGTGCGTTCAAGGTGGCTCGCTCACCGCGAGTCCTGACCGGGCTGAATGACGGGCTGACCTCGCCGACAAGCGTGGGGAAGGCGGTGACCGTGTACCCGGACCCGGGACGGGTGCGGGAGCTTGGGCTGGAACTGGCCGGATTGCTGCGAGGCCGCCGGGGGCCACGGGTGCTCAGCGACCGGCGGGTGGCGGCGGGCGCACCGGTGTATTACCGGTACGGGCCGTTCGCGACGGGCTGGGAAGCTGACGCCCGCGGGTGGCTGGCACCCCGGCTGCACGGGCCGGCCGGGGAGGTACTAGACGGGGCGGCGACCTTGGAATACCGGCAGCCGCCTTGGGTGACCGATCCGTTCACCGGGCAAGCCGGCGACCAGCGTCCGGCGGCGGCGACCCTGGGCGGGCACTACCAGCTCACTGACGGCCTGCGCCAGGCGGCGCAGGGCAATATCTACCGTGCCGTTGACCTGCGCGACGGCTCTGCGGTGGTGGTCAAGGAGGCGCGCGCTCTGGTGGCCGAGCACGGCGGCCAGGTTGATACGCGGATGCGGATGCGGAACGAGCGCCGCGTGCTGCAGGCTCTGGACGGCGTGGCCGGGATCCCCCGCTTCATTGATCATTTCCGCAATGGTGATGATGAGTTCCTGGTCACCACCGACTGCGGGTCGGCCAGCTTGCCCGAGGACGTGCTGCGCAACGGGCTGTACCCGGTCGCCGGCGTCGGCTCGCGCAGCCTGGCCGCGCTGGCGGGCAGGCTGGCCCGCATCCTGCATGACCTGCACGAGCGCGGGGTGATCATGCGGGACCTGTCGCCGAAGAACGTCGTGATCGGCGACGCGGGCGCGAGCATCGTCGACTTCGGCTTGTCCGCGTATGACGGCCTGCATCTGCCTGGTGCCACTGCCGGTTACGCGCCGCCGCGGCAGTGGCGCGACGAGCCGCCCGCAGCGGCCGACGACTATTTCGCGCTTGGCATGACCGTGCTGTACGCGGCTAGCGGACTTGAGCCGGTCAGCGCGGATGACGATCCAGGCCTGCCGCAGGCCAGGGCGCTGCAGACATTGCGGCGAGACCACGGCCCGGTACCAGAAGGCCTCATCGCCCTCATCGCCGATCTGATCAGCGGTGACGACCAGGCCGCCCGCGCCGCGTTCGAGTGCCTGGCCCGCGGCCAGTCAGTACCTGGCCAGTCAGCCCCTGGCCAGTCAGCCTGCAGTCATGGCCCGGCCCGGCCGCTGCCCGCCTTCGGCGAGGTCAGCGCGCAGCTTGCCGCGGAGGTATCCCAGGCCCTGCTTGAGGACCTGCTCGGCCACGTCGAGAATCTGCTCAACGACCCGCCCGCCCAGCCTGCCGCCCACGACGCTAGCGTCTACCAGGGCAGTTCAGGGATCGGGCTGGAGTTGCTGCACCACCTCAGCCGCTCGCGGACCGCGCCGCTTGTCGCCGGCCTAGCCGCTTTCACCGTGCGAGCCGCCGAGCGGGTCAAGCTGCCGCCTGGCCTGTTCACCGGCACGACTGGCGCAAGCGTCTTCCTGACCCGCGCCGCGGCCCAGGGGATCGCCGTTCCAGCTGCCCCCTGGGACTCACCCGGACCAGGCTGGCAGCCAGAAGGCGATGACCTCATCGTGGGCGCCGCCGGCATCGGCCTGGGGCACCTGTGGCTCTACCGCGGCAGCGGTGACCCCGCGCACCTGCGGGTCGCCCAGCGCTGCCACCACGCCATCGTCGCCCGCACCATCGCGCGGTCCCCGTTCCTGGCCGGCGCACCGCCAGCACCCGGCATCGACCCGGCCGCCGGGCGGGCCCATGGCCTGGCGGGAATCACCGAATTCCTGATCACCTTCGCCGGGCAGGCCGACGACCAGTCAGCGCGCGAGGCCGCGGCCCGGTCCGCCGCCGAGCTCGCCCGCCACGCCAGCGCCCTGCTCCCCGACGTTAACCGGAGCACCGCCGCGCCGCTGGCCGTGTCCTGGTGCCAGGGCCTGGCCGGCATCGGCCAGGCCCTGCTGCACGCCAGCATCACCCTCCAGGACGACTCCCTGGCCGCGCTGGCCTACCGCACCGCAGAAACGGCCATGGCCTACCTGCCCAGGCTCAGCCTGCCCACCCGATGCTGCGGCGCGGCCGGCGTCGGCCACTTCCTCATCGATCTCGCCCTCACCAGCCAGGACGACCGCTACTGGCAGGCCGCCGGCGACGTCGCCACCCACATGCTGCTGCGCAGCAGCGGACCACCCAGCCGTCCCCGTTTCATCGCCGTCTCCCCGCACCACGCCCCAACCTCGTGGGCCTTCGGCATCCCAGGCCAGCTATCCTTCTTCCGCCGGCTCGCCATCCGCGGCGGACCCGACAGCACCCCACTGTGGACACCCGGCTAACGCCGGCCGGGCGTGATGCCTCCCAGCGGTGCTGGATCCTTTGGCGCGTACCAGGTGGCCGGGAAGAATCCCAGGATGGTGTCGTCGCCGGAGTAGCTGAACGTCGTGGTGCCCGTCGGGTTCGTGTGGTCGAACGTGATCGCGACATTGTCGTTGCCGGGCAGGTTGGGGTCGTACACCCGGACGGTCGTCATGGCACCGGAGTCCTCGTAGCCCCACGCCAGGACCTGGTGGTTCATGCCGAGCTGGGCCGGTTCGGCGGAGTGGACGGTCACCAGCCCCAGCGGACATGGACGCATGGCATCGATCGTGCTGCGGATCGTCGGCATTGACTGGTTGATGGTGAGATCCGACGTCCCTGTTACCGACGTGATCGTGTCACCGAAGAGGCTGACCTGGTCGTTATGCGTCGGCAGCTGCATCCAGCTGTAGTAATGCATGATCCCGGAGGGAATGTTGAAGCTGTCCAGCAGGCGCTGGACGATGTACTTGAACGCGGGCGATTGGTCCGGCGGATTGACGGTGGTGGCAGGTGGGAGCTGGCCGGCGTTGAGCAAGTCAAGCACCGCGAAGACCATCCCGCCGCACAGGCCGGTCGCCGCGTTCCCGATCGTGACCGGCGGGAAGGGGGCCGGCATCGGAACGGTGATGTCCGGCTCGTCCGGCCAGCTGTTCGGGTAGTGCAGGCCGTTCCTGCTCGGGAGAAAGCCAATGACGTCGCCCACTTACCGACTCCGCTCCGCTGACGCCGCGTGCCTGCGATAGTCTACCGCCAATTACATATCATCATCAAACGGTATAGATAGGCCGCTCGCCAGCGGGTCGCGCCAGGGCGCGGACGGCTAGGTGGTCACGTTCAGCGTTGCGCAAAGGCGGGCTATCGCCGTGCTGAGCGCGTGCGCAGGCGGAGTCGCGTAACCGACGACCAGCGCGGGATCTCGCTGCTGCGTCCCGGTGCGGAACTCGGAAAGCCCTTCCAGAGCCAGTCCGCGGCGAGCAGCCTCGCCGATCACGTCCTGTTCCCGCGTGGCCGGAGGCAACGTCACCAGGGCGTGCATCCCAGCCGCGATGCCGGTGAGGTGTACCTGCGGCGCGCGGCGGGCTAGCTCAGCCACGAGCCGGTCCCTGCGCTGCCGGTACGCGAGCCGCACCCGGCGCACTTGCCTGTCGTAGCCGCCAGAGGTGATGAACTCGGCAAGAGTGATCTGGTCAAGGCTGCTGCTGAGCATGCCCGCCGCGCGCTTGGCCGAGACGACGTCGTCGACGAGCCTGGCGGGGAGCACAAGCCATGCCAGCCGCAGGCCAGGAGCCAGGCTCTTACTGGCGGTGCCCGCATAGGCGACATGCTCGGGAGCAAGTGACTGCAGGGCACCGATGGCCTGCCGGTCGTAGCGGAACTCACCGTCGTAGTCGTCCTCAACGACCAGTCGGCCGGTCCCGACGGCCCAGTCGACCACCTCGCGGCGACGGCGCGAATGCAGCGCGACGCCGAGCGGGAACTGATGCGCCGGGGTAAGGAGCACCGCGTCCTCATTGGTGAGCGCGCTGGCGACCACTCCGTGCTCGTCCACGTCAAGCGGCGAGAGTTGCAGGCCACTCGCCGCGGCTATCCGCGAGTGCGCGTGATGCCCGAAGCCTTCGACCCCGACGCTGCTCGCACCGGACTCGCCCAGCGCTCGGCAGATAAGGTCCAGCGCCTGCGAGTAACCCGCGCACACCACGATGCGCTCTGGCGTGACAGCAACGCCGCGCGCACGCGACAGGTAGCCAGCGAGCGCGACTCGCAGCGGCTCAAGTCCGCGGGGATCGCCGTAGCCGAGCGCGGCGGCTGGCGTGCGCGCGAGCGCGCGCCGCGCGGCGGCGAGCCATGCCGTGCGCGGGAACGCGGACAGGTCTGGCACGCCGGCCCGCAGGTCATACCGGACCAGCGGCTGCACGGCCGGCGGCTGCGCCACGACGGCAGGGACGGGCGGCCTGATGCGCTCGGCGACCCATGTCCCTGAGCCGTGCCGTGCCGCCAGCCAGCCTTCGGCGACAAGCTGACCGTAGGCGTCCACCACGGTATTCCGCGCAACGCCGAGATCTCTGGCAAGCGCTCGCGACGCGGGCAGGGCGGTGCCAGGCGTGAGCCGTCCGCTGCTGATTGCCTCGCGCAGCGCCGACTCCAGGCTGGCCCGCAGGCCAGCCCCGGACATCTCCAGGTGCAGATCGAGTCCGGCCGAAGTGGCCCATGTTTCCTGCATTAAAGTGGATCCTAACTCTGAGCCTCTTGTGCGCTAGCGTCGAAGCGCAGACACCAACCAGGAGGACGTTCCGATGACTGTTGACCAGGCGGCTTACGCCATACCAGTGCGGCTGGACATCGATGCTCATGCCGCCGACTTCTCCCGCGCGATGGCGCACCTGGACAAGGCGGCGACCAAGGAACTGGACCGCGCAGGCATCGATCCGCTGTTGCGCGAGCTGATCCGCATCCGCGCTTCGCAGCTCAACGGCTGCGCGTACTGCATCGACATGCACACCAAGGACGCGCGGGCAGCCGGGGAGAGCGAGCAGCGGATCTACGCGCTGCCAGCGTGGCAGGAGACGCCGTTCTTCACCGATCGAGAGCGCGCGGCCCTGGCACTGACCGAGTCGATCACCCTTGCGGCGCAGACCCACGTGCCTGCCGAGGACTTCGATCGGGCCGCGGCCGTCTTCAGCGCGGCCGAGCTCGGCGCGCTCGTCAGCCTGATCGTCACGATCAACGCGTGGAATGCGATCGGCGTCAGCACCCGCGCCTGGCTGCCAGGCTCGTACCAGCCATGACCGCCGCAGCCGCGGGCCAGCCTAGACGCGTCTACTCTGGCGAGGCCGCCTGAGCCTCATCTGGCGCTTCGGCTGCTGGGGCGATCTTGTCCAGCCAGCAGATCGGGCACAGCATGTGCGCCTGGCTGTGCTTGCCCTGCTGGTGCTGCCAGGCAAAGTATGCGGCGCCGCCCGCGAGGACCAGCTCCAGGCCACCGCCGGCCGGGAGCCCGAGCCTAATTATCCGCCGGAGCATCGGCTCACCTGCCATCCGCTATTCGCTGCCAGTCCCGTGGGTGCCTTCTAGTAAACCGGCATCTGACAGCCTGCGTCTACTCGACCGGCGTCGGCTAAGCTCGCTGACCCGGGACGCGGCCGCGCTCGGCTGGGCGCGCGGCCGCCGATGATGATGCGATGCCGGCCATGTGGTCCGGGCACGCTGGGCGTAGCCGACACGATGCGCAGCAGCTCGGGAAGCTTGCGCAGCTCCCTGGCGAATGCTGCCTTGTACCGCTGGACGGCGACGTTGAGCGCCTGCTGGTTGGCGCTGACGAACTGCTGCTCGTAGCTCGCCTGGGCGGCGAAGTAGATGCCGCCCAGGTCAGAGCTCAGCGTGCACCGGGCATCGGTCGCCGCCATCGCGATCTGCGCTTTGGTCTGCGCGGCGGTCGGAGTCGACGGCCCGCCAGCACCAAATGGTCCCCGAAGTCCAAGAGCGTCCAGCTCGTTGAGCGCGAAGGAGTCCGCGTCCGAGGTGGTGTACCCGTTCCTGGCCATGCACTTTGACCATACGGTCGTGGCCTTCTTGAAGTCCGGGTCGCCGATCACGTCGGTGCTGATGTCGTTGTTCATCGCCTCGATCCCGGCCAGCGCCCCGGCGAACATCGCGTCGTTGAAGTCCGACACGATGTTGACGCACTTGCCCTCCGCGATCTGAGCCCCGGTCGGCAAGCTGCTGCCACCCGACCCGCCGGGCGGCGCGATGAACTGCCCGCCAGGGCCGCCGGTCGGCGCGAGGAAGCCGTACTGCTCGGCCACGGAAAGCCCGATGTATCCCCATGGCCCGTAAGGCTGAGCGAACCCGAGGCCGCGGTTCGCGCGGAAGCCGAATCCCGCGCTGCTCGCGTACTGGCTGTAGCCGGCCGCGTCCATGCACGCGGTGCCGAGGGCCTGGTAGGTGTCGCCGAGCGCCAGCCCGTCGGAGGAGCTCGCGCCGATGTCGGCGTAGGGCGTGAACGCCTCGCTCGCCAGCGCGGCGCCCTCCGATGCCGGTGCCGCCGGCCTGCCGATCGCGGGCACGGTGACGCTGACATCCGGTCCCTTGGGCGGCGCGGCAGTGCACCCGGCAACGGCCGCGCAGCAGGCCAGGATCCACAGGCCAGTGCGGATGCGCATGTGGTTACTTCCTTTCGAGCGTTCGCTCACCCGTGCCGCAGCGCCGCGAGCGGGCTGGTCCTGGCCGCGCGCAGCGCGGGATAGGCACCCGCAAGCAGGCCGACGACGCTGCCGATCAGCGGAGCTGGCAGAGTGTAGGCCGGGTTCAGTATCGCGGTCCAGTCCTTGGCCGCGGCGAAGATGACCACGATTGCGACGGCCAGGCAGGTGCCGATCAGCCCGCCGAGCGTGCCGAGTGTCACCGACTCGGCGAGGAACTGCGCGGCTATGTGCCGTGGCCGGGCGCCCACGGCGCGGCGCAGGCCGATCTCCTCGGTGCGCTCGAGCACGGCGACCAGCGTCGTGTTCGCGATGCCGACCGTGCCGATGAGCAGGCTGATCAGCGCGAGGATAAGGAACAGGCCCTCCAGGTCGCCGCTCACCTCGCTCTGCAGGTTCTGCGGGTTGGGCGGGTGCGTCACGATCAGCCGGCTCGGATCTGTCGGCAGCTCGGCTGCGGCGATCTGCGCCGCTACGGCCTGCGCGGCCCCGATCCTGGTCGCGATGACCATCTGGGCCTCTTCCTCACCCCCGATGCCTGGCGCCGGGTTGCCGTAGTCGGCCAGGGCCGTGTTCTCCGGGATCAGCATCGCGCTCTCGTCGCTCACCACGCGCTGCGCGGAGCTGTAGACGCCGGTGACCGTGTACGCGATGCCGTCGACGAAGACGGCGGGATGGCTGGGCAGGCGGGCAGGCGAGATGCCGAGCGCGGCGGCAGTCGTGGTGTCGATCATCGCCACGTGCTGGCCAGTGTCGTTCTCATAAGCGCTCAGCGGCGAGCCAGCGACCATCGACAGCCCCATCGCCCGCACCGCGCCGGGCGAGGCAGCCAGCAGGTTCACCGTCTGCGAGGACGCCGCGGACAGCGCGAGCGAGCCGGTGAACTCGGCGTTTTCTGGGAGCGAGACCGGCCACCAGACGCCCGCGGCGACCACGCCGTTGATGCGGGCGGCGATCGCGTCGGCGTCAGAAGGGAAGCCGATGGCTGGATTGGTGCCTGGTGCGGCGACGTTGTTGACCGGGCCGTTGTCTTCCACCGTCACCGTGGTGTCCTCGAGGACAGAGAACTGGCGCGAGATCTGGCCTGCCCCGGTAGCCGTCAGGCCGAGCACGGCAACGAACGCGCCGACGCCCAGGATCGTGCCGAGCATGGTCAGCACCGTACGGCCCGGCCGCTGGACGATGCCGGCGATCGCCTCGGCGGCCGCGTCGGCCGCGGTCAGCCGCGGTGCCGGCAGGCCGGTCGCCGTGCTACGCATCTGCGGTCCCGATCCGCTCGGACAACATCCCATCGCTGATCGCGACCGCGCGGTGGGCGTGCGCGGCCACCCCCGCGTCATGCGTGATCACCACGACCGTGAAGCCATCGGAGTTCAGCTGGTCGAGCAGTTCCATGAGCGCGGCCGCGTTTGCCGAGTCCAGGTTCCCTGTCGGCTCGTCGCATAGCAGCAGGCTCGGCCGGTTCACCAGCGCACGGGCGATCGCGACCCGCTGGCGCTCGCCTCCCGACAGCGTGGTCGGCAGCGCGTCCAGCCGGTGCCTGAGCCCCACCGCGTGCAGCGCGCCGGTCGCCGCGGCCAGCCGGTCACCGCGAGGCGTGGAGTTGTAAAGCTCGGCGAGCATCACGTTCTCCAGCGCCGTGCGGTAGGACAGCAGGTGAAATGCCTGGAACACGAACCCGATCCGCCTGCCGCGCAGCGCCGACCTGTCCTTGTCGTCCAGGGCGGAGGTATCCAGGCCATCCAGGAGGTAGCTGCCAGCCGTCGGCGTGTCGAGCAGGCCGAGCAGGTGCAGCAGCGTCGACTTGCCTGAGCCGGACGGTCCCATCACAGCGACGTAGTCGCCCGCCTCGATCACCAGGTCGGCCGGGCGCAGCGCCGGCACCGGGGGCGGGCCGGGGTAGGTGCGGGCCAGGCCCCGCAATTCGATCACTGGAGCGGGCATCAGCCGCTCACCACGACGCGGTCCCCGGCTGCGAGCGCACTGGGATCGGCGGGCGTGACCTGGACGTAGCCGTTCTCGGAAATGCCCGGAGTCACCGTGACCTCGGCCTGCTTCCCGCGCGCGCCGACCACCGTGACGTAACTCTTGCCGGACGCGTTGGTCACGATCGCGGCGACAGGCACCGAGAGCACGGGGCCCTCGGTCTGCCCGGTCTGCACGGTGACCAGCACGTTCTCGCCATTGAGCACCGCCGCCAGCGGCCTGGACGGCTGCACGGTCACCGGGATGAAAGGGATGGCGCCGGAACTGCCGCCGGCCGCGCCGGCGGACCCGCCAGAACTTGAGCCCGCCGACGTGGAGCCCGCGG
>JASIBM010000096.1 GCA_030045175.1 Streptosporangiaceae bacterium
CTTGGTCAGGTAGGTCGTGGAGATCGCGGCCGGCTCGTCGTTCACCAGCCACTGGCATGTGACGATGCAGGCCGATTCTGCCTTCGCCATGCCGAGCGCCCCGCCGATGTCGCCCGGTACCCGGCGCCAGGAGACCTTGCGGTTGCGGCAGCTCAGCTCGTTGCCCATCGGGTCGATGCAGGCGCCTAGCCCGGACATCCCTGGCACCTCGATGAGGTACTCCGCTGGGCCGGCCCGATATAGCTGCCCGTCGGGGAGCCTGCGGATCAGGTGCCTTGCGGTCAATTCCCTGACCGCCTGCTCTACCTGGGCGGGCCGCACGTTGTAGCGGCGGGCGAGGGTGCTCGGCCGCGGCAGCCGCCAGCCAGGCTCGTGATGCACGAGGACCGCCGCCAGCCGGTCCACGAGGATCACCCCGACGTCGGGCGCCTCGCCGCCAGGGTTTGTCACTGGCCGCCTTCCGCCGCCGACTTCGCCGGCCAGTTCACCGTTCATTCGGCGTGGCGGCGGGCGAGCCTGCTGACAAGGCGTCCTGCGATGATCAGCAAGAGGACGAAGGCGAGCAGGAGCAGGGCGGCGTCGTAGGACAAGATGTTGCCGCTTTGGACGGGCTGGTTCATGGGGGAGAAGGCCCAGACGGGGTAGGTGAGGAACGCGACCGGGGAGTGGATCAGGGCTAGCGACGGGCTGGTGTCGGACCAGCCGGCGGTGTAGAGCAGCGGAGCTGTTTCGCCGGCGGCGATCGCGACGGCGACGAGCAGGCCGGTGATGATGCCGGGCACGGCGGATTTCAGGACGATCTTCCGCATGGTCCAGCTTGCCGGGATGCCGAGAGCGTCGGCGCCTTCCCGGTACGACGTGGGTACCTGAGCCAGCGCGGTCTCCGTTGCCTTGGTGATGTAGGGGATGGCAAGCACCGAGACCACGAGCACGGCGGCGAGCAGGGAGAACTGCCAGTGCAGTCCGGTGACCAGGGCCACCAGCCCGACATAGCCAAGGACGATGGACGGGATGCCAGCCAGCACCTCGTACCCGCCGCGCAGCAGCGCCCGCTTCCTGCCGCGGGCGAACTCGGCCAGGTACATGCCGGTGAGCACGCTGACGGTGCCTGCGACGATCACCACGCCGATGGTGATGTAGAGCGTCCCGAGTATCGCGTTCTTCAGCCCGCCGCTGAGCTGGTTGGTGTCGGTGGTGAGCACGGAGAACTGGAAGTTGGGAATCGCCTTGGCGAGGATCCCGCCAGCCATCCAGACCGTCGGGACGATGACCAGGGCAAGGCAGGCGAAGCAGGCCGCCCAGAAGATGACGTTGACGATGCGCCGCCGGGCGGGCACGGCTGGCCAGGTCCAGTCCTGGCCACGATCCGGCGACCCTGCGGAGTTCACGCGCGGGATACTCATCTGGATCGCCTCACAATCCCCGGCCGACCGGGAGCGCGGTGCCCGACACTCGCCGCACGAGCAGCCTCGCCGCCACGTTCGCGGTCAAGGTGATGACCATCAGCACCAGGCACAGCTCGGCCAGGGCGCGCAGCGTGAACCCGGTCCCGTCCTGGAACGCGGTGTCCACTTCCTGCACGACGGTAGCCGCGATGGTGGTCATGGTCTGGTAGATATTGGCCGGGATCGATCCGATGGCCATCCCCGAGGTCATGGCCACGGCCATGGTCTCACCGAGGGCGCGGCCGAGCCCGAGGACGACGGCGCCGGTGATGCCGCCGCCGACCCAGGGAAGCGTGACGCGGCGGGCGCACTCGAAGTCGGACATGCCGAGGGCCACCGCGCCCTCGCGGGGCAGGATGGGCACCTGCCGGATCAGGTCCCTGGTGGTGGCGGCGACGATCGGGATGATCATGATGGCCAGGACGAGCCCCGACACGAGCATCCCCTCGCCGTTCCCTGTGTCCCCTCTGAAGTAGCGCAGTACCGGGATGTCAGGCATGTTGCGCGCGACGAACGGGGCGAGGTCGTGCGCGATGAACGGGCCGAAGGTCAGCGCTCCCCACAGGCCGACCACCACGCTGGGGATGCCGGCCAGCAGCTCGAGGAACCCGCCGGTCAGCGCCGCGAGGCGGCGGGGCAGCCGCTCGACGATGACGAGCGCCGTCCCGATCGAGACCGGGACAGCGACGATCAGCGCGATGGCCGAGGTGCCCAGCGTGCCTACGATGGCCGGCAGCGCGCCGAACTGCGCGCCTTGCAGATGCGAAACGCCGCCGGACGTGACGGCCCGACCGTACAGGTCGCCGATCGACCAGGTGCTCCCGGTGAAAAATCCCCACCCGTTGTACCGGATCGCTGGCCAGGCCTTGACCGCGAGCACTAGCAGGATGAAACCGAGCGCCAGGACCGGGATCAGCGCGCCAGTCGCGCCGGCCCAGCGGATGAGCAGCGCGTCCTTGACCGCTGCGCGGAACATCGCCGCCACCCGGCGGGGGAGCGGGCCGGAGCCCGTCCCCCTGCCGGTGCCAAGCGCGGGGGCCGATGATGCCATCGGCTCAGGCGCCGATCTTGGCGATCTGGTTGTCCGACAACGTCACCACCGAGGCGGGCAGCGGCTGGAAGTCCACCGCGTCGAGGTAGTCGGTGGCGTTCTGCCCGGTGGTCACTGCCCAGTGCAAGAACGCCCGGATGTCCTCGGCGACTGTTCCGTTTGCCTGCTTCTTGTTCACGATGGCGTACTCGTAGTTGATGATCGGGTACCCGGCGGGCGCCGCGTCGTCGATCATGGACAGCGTCTCGCTCGGCGGGGTGCTGCTGGTGAGCGCCGCGGCCGCGGCCGAGATCGTCGCCGCCGT
>JASIBM010000013.1 GCA_030045175.1 Streptosporangiaceae bacterium
TGACAACGCCACGTTCAGGTACCTGCCCGCGCAACCGGCCTGGATGCCCCGCAGCGGCACGCGTATCCCGCACTCCGGCGTAGGCCGTGGTTGCTCATGCTGAGATGGTCTTGGTGAATGGGTCGGCCCAGGGGGAGGAGTGATGACCAGGCCGACGGTGGCACTTGATGGCCGGACAATGAGCTGCGGCCAGGTCCGCGACCTAGCGCGGGGGGTCGCGAGCGCGGCTGTTGCTATCCAGGGCAGGGAACGCGCTGCCGCAGCCGCGCGGATCGCGGCGGAAGTGGCAACCCGCAGGCAGGTGTACGGCCGGACCACGGGCGTGGGCGCCAATCTCGGCCAGGTAGCGGCGGCGGCCGCGGCTGGTCACGGGCTGCGGCTGTTGCGCAGCCACGCGGGCGGCGGTGGCCCGATCGTCGCCGCCGAGCTGAGCCGGGCGATGCTGGCGGTGCGCGCCAACCAGATCGCGGCCGGCGGATCGGGAGTCGATCCGGGTGTGCTCGACCCGCTGGCAGAGGCGATCAATGCCGGGCTCGCGGTCCCTGTACCGCTGTACGGGGCGATCGGCACCGGGGACCTGACGGCGCTGGCAGTGACCGCGCTGTGCCTGCTCGGCGAGCGGGACTGGCTGCCTCGCGAGGGCGGACAACCCCGGTTCGCGCTGCCGCCCGCGGACGCGCTGGCGTTCCTGTCCAGCAACGCGGCCACCATCGGTGAGGCCGCCATCGCCTGCTGCGACCTGGCAGAACTGGTCAGCGCCGCGATCGTGATCGCGGCCCTGTCGCACTACGCCGTCGCCGCTTCCACCGAGCCCTACGCCGCACCGGTGCATGCGGCGCGGCCGGCGGGTCAGCGGGCGGTGGCAGCGGCCTTGCGCGTGCTGCTTGCCGACGGCGGCCGCCCGGCGGCGCGGGTCCAAGATCCCTACGGGTACCGGGCATTGCCGCAGGTGCACGGCCCGGCCATGGACGCCGTGGCGCACGCGGAGCAGGTCGTGACCGGCGAGCTCAACGCCGCGGCGGAGAACCCGCTGATCGACGTGGCCGCCGCCACGATCTGGCACAACGGCAATTTCCACACCGCCTACGTCGGGCTCGCCCTGGACGCGGTGCGCGCCGCCCTGTTCCAGACCGCCGCGCTATCGGCGGCGCGGCTTGGCACGCTGGTCGAGCCGGCCTTCACCGGCCTGGCCCCGTTCCTGGCCACCGACGCACAGCCGAGCTCAGGAATCATGATCTTGGAATACGTGGCGCACTCCGCCACCGCCGACATCCGCAGGCTGGCCACCCCGGCGGCGCTTGGCAGCGCCGTGCTGTCGCGGGGCGTGGAAGAGCACGCCGGGTTCTCCACCCAGTCCGCCCGCGCCACCACCGACGTCACCAGCGCCTACCGCATCGTGCTGGCCTGCGAGCTTGTCGCCGCCGTCCGCGCGCTCCGGCTGCGCAGGATCCGGCCAGGCGCGCCCGCCCTGGCGACCGCGTTCGACGTGGCTGCCAGCGCGTTGCCGGCCAGCACAGCCGACCGGCCGCTGGACTTCGATCTCCAGGTGGCCCAGGGCCTGCTACCGCGGTTCGCCGAGCTCGCCGCCGCGGCCTGACGATGACCAGGAACACCACCAGGGTCACGACCATGGCCACCGGCATGGCCGCCCGCGAATGGCGCGCCCAGCCGTTCATCGAACGGGTTTTCGACAATGGCATCGCGGGTACATCCGCTATTGCTTCCTCCGAGAAAGGCAGTGGCCCGCCGGCCCCCCCGTGGCGGCGGGCCACTGTCATCTGGCGCAGGCTGTCCTAGCCTGCGGCCGCTTCGAACGCGCGGCCGGCCGCCGTGGCGACCGCGCCAGGGCTGAACAGGCCGGCCGATCCGTCACCCGACGTCGCAGGCAGCGCGAACCACGCGTAGCGCTGCACGTACGCGAGCCGCTGCAGCATCGCCGTGGCGGCCGTGACGAACGCGGCCTGCTGGCCTGGCGTCGGGAATGTCGGCTTGGCGGTGGCGAAATTGATCAGCGCGAACTCGGTCAGCCAGATCGGCAGCTTGTAGCGGGCGTGGATCGCCGCCAGGTAGGACTGCAGCTCCTGCACGGCCGCGCTGGTGTCGAAGTTGCCGCCATACCAGTGCACGGCGATGAAGTTAACCCGGTAGTGCCTGGCTCGCGCGCCGCGCATGAACTGGTCGAGCCAGCCACCTGGGGTAGCCGCGTCGGTGGCGACCGCCGGACTGCCGAGGATCATCTTGGTGGCCATCAGCTTTGGCCACAGGTTAAGCGCCTGCGCCACCGTCATGTTCGCCTGGCCGGAAAGGTCCGGCTCGTTGAAGCCGAGCAGGTAGTGACCTTCCCGCGTGACCTCGCGGAGCGTCGAAGCCGTCACGTTCGCGGCTCCCCAGATCATGGGCACGAAGCCGACGCCGCGCGGGCCAGCAATGCCAGAGTGATCGGGAGCCCACGTGTAATACCAGGTTGCCCCGGACTTGGCCAGCGCCCTGTCGACGCCGTCGAAGACCCAGGTGACCACGCCCTTCTTGGCGTCAGGCGTGGCTGGCCCAGCGACGCCACGCACGGCGCTCGCGACAGCAGGCTGGGCGGCGATGGCCAGCGCCGCGCACGCCGCGATGACCGGACTCAACTGCTTGAGCTTCACCTGGCACCTCACATTTCGCTGCGGCCGTCATGCCAGTCGCATCATGCCGGGTATGAGTCCCTCCCTGCCGGGAAAACCGAACGACATGAGCAGCGGGGAGGGGGGACCCGGCGAGCCGCGCAGCCCCCTTGCCGCGTGGGTGCGAGCCCATGTCCCTTCGGCGTGGCGGCAGCGCCCGCGGCGGCTGATGCTCGTGGCGGCCCTGCTGCTGGCCGCGATCGTGCTGATCATCACGACAAGGCCCGCGACCCCGTTCCACCCGGCACCAGCGACGAGGGTCTTTCAGGTCGGCGACCAGGTGGCGCTGCGGTTCGTCCGCTCGACGGGAAGCGTGCGCGTGCGTGCCGGGCCAGGTGGCCAGGTCAGCATCAAAGAGAGCCGCAGCGGCATCACCAGCGCCATTCGCACCAGCTACCGGCAGCAGGGAGACGTGATCACCGTCACGGTCTCGATTGAGACCGGCCTTCCCACGGCCACCTGGGTGGACTTCGACGTGGCTGTGCCACAGAACATGATCGCGAAGCTGGCGGTCCCTGCGGGCACGCTCACCGCGACGGGCCTGAATGGCAATTTCGTGCTGCAAGACACCGGCGGATCGATCTGGGCGGCCAATGTCAGCGGCACCATCGCGCTGCGGACAGCGAGTGGCTCCATCAACACGAGCCGGGTAACTGCCCAGGTCAACGCCAGCACAGGCAACGGGACCATCACGACGATCTCGACACACCTGCGCGGGGACTCGCTTATGCAGGCGCAGAACGGCACGATCAACTTCCACGGCAGCCTGGACCCGGGCTGCCGCGCCGTGTTCAGGAATACCAACGGGGCCATCGGCATCACGTTGCCGGCAGCCGCATCGGTTCTCGTGGACGCACGGACTCCCCATGGGTCGATCAGCTCCGGGTTCTCGTCTGTGCACGTGGTATCTGATGCGCGGGGCCGGGTCGCCCGTGGCCGCGTCGGGCGGGGCGCGCCCGCGCTGCTGCGCGTCCAGACCTCGGGCGGCTCGATCTCACTCAACCGTGGCAGCTGACCACCGCGCGGCTTGACGACCTGCGCATGGAAACTGACGATGGGTGCAGGAGGCTGGCCAGAAGGAGGTCCGATGACAACTCCGACCGAGGACCTGATACGAGCGGCTAGCGCGGCCTTCGGTCGCGGTGACCTGAGCACTCTTCA
>JASIBM010000097.1 GCA_030045175.1 Streptosporangiaceae bacterium
CCCGCAGTGCAGGCGAGCACGATCAGGTACGGCAATTGCGCGAACCGGACACCACTGCCCTCGCTCGCCGTCACCGTCTGCTGGCCACGCCGGGCGAGCCGGGCTGCCGAGACCGGTTGCCTGGTGACCGGCTGCGCGACAGCGGACCGCCCCGAGGCCGGCTGCCCAGCGCTACCGGTACGCCGCCGCCTGCCTGCCTCGCGGCGGCTCACAAGCAACCGGGTCGAGCCCGGTGCCGCGTGCTTCATCGTCCCGCCAGCTCCGCCATGCTTCGTCCGCCAACTGCCGCGTTAGGTAGTGTACTTACCGTGGTGTCCGGTACAGACCGCGCTCCCGCAGATTGGGGATTCGGCCAGCCGGGTAGTCACTCAGCAGCGGTGAAGCGAAGGTCCGCTCCGGCGCGCGGAAGGTGCTGCCATGGAAGGCCCCCACATCCAGATCGCAAGCACCGGGGCGGTGGTTTCGCTCCAGCCCGAGGTCACGACCATCGGCCGAGGCAAACACGTGGACATCCAGCTCAGCGACCCGAGCGTGTCGCTGCTGCACGCTGAGATCGTCAGGCGCGGGCCCTACGCGTACGTGATGGATCTGGGTTTATCGCAGTACGGCACCAAGGTGAACGGTCGCCTGGTGGCCCGGCGGGTGCTAGCCGACGGTGACGTCCTGACGTTCGGGTCGGCACGCTGCCGGATCGGCGGCCTTGGCATCGACGAGGTCGTCGACGCGGAGCCGCCGAGGTCGGTCGCACCGGAGCTGACCAGGCGAGAACTTGACGTGATCGCCGCGCTCTGCCGGCCCGCCATGTCCGACGACGCCTTCGTCACCCCCGCGACGGCCAGGGAGATCGCGGCCGACTTGGTCGTGACGGAGGCCGCGGTCAAGCAGCACCTGCTGCGCCTGTACACCAAGCTCAAGATCGCCGAGGGCCAGAACCGCAGGATAAGGCTGGCGAACGAGGTCGTGGCGCTCGGCCTGGCGCGGCCCGAACTGCCCGAAGACAACCGCAGCGCCCCGCCAGCCGCCGCGCCAGCCGCTCTGGCCCCGCCCACCCTCATCGTGCCCAGGCAGCCCGCGCCAGCCCTGACCGCGGTCAGGAACGACGGGCGGGTTCGAAGAGATCAGCGCGGGATCATAGGCCGAACCGGTGGGCCAGCCTGAGCAGGCTCTGGCGCACGTCGGTCAGCATGGTGCGAAGCGTTGTCAGGTGCGCGAGCTGAACGTGCAGGTTGTTGTGCACCGGCCAGTAGGTGGGCGACTGGGACCACGCGGTAAGCCCAGCCCAGGTCGCGATCGCCAGCATGCCGACGTAGACGACCGCGAGGCGGCCAGGCGTGCGGCCGACCGCGCCGAAGCACTTGGCCAGGACCTCCCGGCTGGTCGCCGAGCCTGGCCCGATCCCCGCGACGGCCACCAGCGCCCCGGCACCGTAAGCCAGGGCGAGGTGGAACGGATGGCTGGGCACGGCGACGATCGTGGCCGCGGCCGCCACGGCGAAGCCGAGCAACGCCACCGGCGCGAGCACGAGAAAGACAAGCACCGAGCGCAACAACGCCAGGGGGTACAGCGCGATCGCCACCAGCGTGCCCCCGGCCCCAGGGCCCGCGGGCTTGCCGCCCGCGGGCAGGCGGGTTCCGGCCGCACGGCGCTTCGCGAGCTGGCGCCCTGTGATGCTGGCCGCCCGCAGCGCGAGCAGCACGCCGAGCGATATGGCCGTCCCGATCACGGGGGCGGCCACGCCCAGCGCCACGAACACGACGACGCAGGCGAGCACGAGCGGACTCCACGGTGATACGGTGCCGGTCGTCCGGCCAGCCCCCTGCCGCGCGCCAGCGCCTGGCTCAGCCTCAACCGCCCCCTGCGGGCCCATGGGTTGCACAGGGCGACCGGCCGCCGGCCCTGGGCCCTGGCCTTCTCCCCCGGCTGGCCTGGCCGCGTCGAGCGTGGCCTGGCCGACGCCAGGCGCACCCGCGGCGGGCTGATAGCTGACCGGCGGCAGCAGGTCGCGCACGTCATCGGCACCGATGGAGCCCAGCGGCCTGGTGGAATTCGGCCAGCCCGGCGCGGCTGGCTGGTCGGCGATCGTGTTAGGGAGCGCGGCAATGGCGGTTGGCGGATGGCCGGCACCGGCGATCGCGCCCGGAGGGCTCGGCACAAGCGAGTCCGGGTCGAGCGAGGCGACCCACTGGGCAAGGTCGGTCGCCGATGGCCGATTCGCCGGATCTCGCGACAGCGCCCGGGTGACCAGCGAACGCAACGCCATGGGCAGCGTGTCTAGATCGGGCTGACCGTGCATGATGCGGAAGAAGATCGTCTCGAACGCTCCCGTGCCGAACGGTGGCCGGCCGGTCGCCGCGAAGGCCACCGTGGTCGCCCACGAGTGCACGTCCGAGGCCGGGCCGCTGTCCTTGCCCTCGATCACCTCGGGCGCCAGGTAGCCGGGCGTGCCCATGAACATGCCGGTCACGGTCAGCCGGGTCGTCTCGGGAAGCTGAGCTATGCCGAAGTCGATCACGACAGGCTCGCCGTCTGAGATCATCACGTTGCCTGGCTTCAGGTCGCGGTGCACGACCCCGGCAGCGTGGACGGCGGCCAGCGCCTCGGCTAGGCCGCGAGCGAGCCTGGCCAGGGCGTGCCCGGTCAGCGGCCCGCCCGAGGCGACGACGGCGTCCAGCGTCAGCCCCGGCACGTACCTGGTGACGATGTAGGGCGGCTCACCATCGAGGTCGGCACCGACGACCTCCGCGACGTACCTGCTCTGGACTCGGCGCATGGTCTCGACCTCGCGGGCGAGCCGCCGCCTGGCGTTGTTTTCCTGGGCCATGCCCGGGTGCAGGACCTTGACGGCCACCTGCTGCCCGCGCGCGTCGGTGGCCAGGTACACGACGCCCATGCCGCCTTCGCCGAGGCGGCGGATCAGCCGGTACTGCCCCAGCCGCTCGGGTGTTCGGTCCTGCACCTTCATGACCTCATAGCTTACGGAAGGGCCAAACCTGATCACGCGCCGCGAGCGGCGGTTGGCTCGGATCCCCCGCGGTGCTGGCCCGGGAGCGATCCGCAGAACCCCCGCGGTGCTGATCCGCCGGAAGGCGACCCCCGGAACCCCCGCGGGTGCTGGCCCAGGAGCGACGCCCAGAACCCCCGCGGTGCTGACCCACCGAGGGGCGACCCCCAGAACCCCCGGGGTGCTGACCCACCGAGGGGCGACCCCCGGAACCCCCGCGGGTGCTGGCCCGGGAGCGACCCTCTCAGGCCGTGTCCCGCACGCCACCAGCCTGCTGCGACATGCCCTAGTCGCCCGCGACCATCCGTCGCAGGGCCGTGGCTGCCGCGGCGTTCTGCTCGGCGTGCGCGACCAGGCCCCTCGCCAACTCCGCCGCCCACTCGGCGATCGGAACGGTTGTCCGCGAGAGCACGATGCCGCGCACCTCGTGACACACCTCGGCGACAGGGGCACCGCGATGTATGGCCAGCGTCATCGTCTTCTCACCCAGCCGCACGGAGATCTTGGTGACGGTGCCTGGCCGGTTCTGCATGCGGTCTGACATGGACCGTGACCGGTCGACAGTCACGGTGCCGGCCGGCAACGAGTCACCGAGCGACTCCGTCAGCACCCTGGCGTAGATCGCGATGTCTGAGCTATCTGCGCGGAGCGCGGCCGTCACCATCTCAAGCGAGAGGCTGTCATCCGCGCTAGCGCCGTCACTCGCGTCTGTCATCTCATCCATCCCGCACATGCCACGGGCCTAGGTCGCGAGCAGGCCACCAGCCTGCGGGACACGCCTAGCGCCCAGCGAACGTCGCCTTACCAGGTCCATTCTCCACGAAGCTGCGCATGCCCGCCCGCTGGTCCTCGGTCGCGAACAGGCCGGCGAAGTGCAGCCGCTCGATCTCCAGGCCCGTGTCCAGGTCGGCGTCCAGGCCCTCGTCGATCGCCTGCTTCGCGGCCCGCAG
This sequence comes from Streptosporangiaceae bacterium, assembly GCA_030045175.1. Classification (GTDB taxonomy): domain Bacteria; phylum Actinomycetota; class Actinomycetes; order Streptosporangiales; family Streptosporangiaceae; genus Chersky-822. Next base: position 3,952 of record JASIBM010000097.1, read on the forward strand.
TGCCACCGCGGGACCCGTGGCGTACCTGGCGACCATATCGAGCGCGGCCGGCCAGACCTCGCCGTCCGGCACCACCTTGTCTACCAGGCCGATGGCGAGCGCCTCGGCCGAGCCAACGAACCTGCCGGTGAAGATGATGTCCTTGGCCCGGGCGGGCCCGATCAGCCTCGGCAGCCGCTGGGTGCCACCCGCGCCGGGGATCACGCCGAGCAAGATCTCGGGCTGGCCAACCCGTGCGCCCTCGCCGGCCACCCTGAAGTCAGCGCACAACGCGAGTTCAAGGCCACCGCCGAGCGCGTATCCGGTGATCGCGGCGACCACCGGCTTTCCGATCCTGGCCACCGCCGTGAACGCGTCCTGCAACCGCCGGCCGCTTGCCGCCATGTCCGCGTAGCTGGCCTGCTCCATATCCTTGATGTCGACGCCAGCGGCGAAGTTCTTCTGCCCGCCGTATATCACCGCCGCGCGCACCTGCGGATCGTTGCTTACCTGCGCCGCGGCGTCCGCAAGCTCCGCCTGGGCCTGCGCGTTGAGCGCGTTGACCGGCGGCCGGTCCAGCCGGATCGTCGCGATCGCCTGATCGATCTCTACCCGGACGAACTCGCCCACGCGGCACCTCCGCCGGTCGCCCGCGGCGACCAGGGCCGGTCACCGCCCACCTCGCACCACGGGCCACGGCCCGCGCACCGGAGATCATACGCAAGCCCGGCCTCCCCGGACCAGCCCACCGCGATCCCCCGCCCAGCACCCACCGCGATTCCCCCGACCAGCGCCACCACGATCCCCGCCCAGCACCCACCGCCATCCGCCCGACCAGCGCCACCACGATCCCCGCCCAGCACCCAAGCGCGATTCCCGCCCAGCGCCCAGGCGCGAGGTGGGCGTTGCCCTGGCACAATGCCGCGAGCAATTGATCTTCGTTCCGGGCCCGTGTCGCGCCTCAACGACACCGTGGGGCCGTTGCTGCTGCTCCCACGGTCCTGTCAACATGTGCCATCAAGCTGCAGGACCATGATCGGGGTCATCTGTCAGTTCGGACAGCTGACAAGCGACCCGGATCATGGAAATGGTCTGGATCGACGGCCCGTTGGGCGTATGCCGACGACACCAAGGGCACCACGTAACAGCCCGGCGTGCCCAGCCAGGCAGGGCAAAGTGGGCATTCCAGTCACTGGCTCCGCGGTCGCCGGGTCCTGGCACAGCCCCGGCCGGGCCAGGCCATCCCATAGATCACTTGATTCCCTCACGCCACAATCCTTGATCGTTTTCGCCGAATGAATGGCGTTCTGGTCCGGCCCGCCCGGGTCAATGGCACATTCACTCGGCCGACTGCTGCGCGGCGCGCGGATCGAAAGGGGTGATAGTGATGAAACGGGCGGGCCGGGCGTGGCGCGGCGGGACCGTGCCGTGACGCAGCGCGGAGCGACGGGCCGGGGCCCGGCGGAACCGTACCGCGAGCAGGGCCGGGGCGCGGCGGGATCGTACCGTGACGCAGCACGGCGGGACCGTGCCGTGGCGGGGCCGGGACGTGGCGGAACTGTGCCGGGGCGCGGCGCGGTGCCCTTTGGCTCACTCGCGCGCTCTCGCCGCCGGCGCTGCCTCCGGCCCGAGCGCGCAGGTCTTCCCGCCCGCAGGGCGGTCAGCGCAGGTCGCCCGTCACCATCCCGGCGGGCGCCACCGGCGTCGCGACCAGCGCCATCTCCGCCGGGCTCGCCAGCAACCGATGCCTGGGCAGCACTCGGACCGTATAGCCGAACGCCCCCGGCTGGCCGAGTATCACCGTTCCGCCGTACCACGCGCACGAGTCGGGTCCCGGCGGCGCCTCGAGCGTGAGCTCCGCGAAGACGGGGTTGGCGATCTCGTCATCGTCCCCGGCCCGGCCGTACACCATCTCGACGGTCACGTCGTCGGGCGAGAGCTCACCGAGCGCCACCTCCGCACGGACGGTCATCCTGGCGCCGGGCCCGTGCTCGCCGTCGTCGGTCTCGACGAGCTCGATCCGCACGCCGGGCCAGGCCTGGGTCACCCGCTGCTTCCACGCGGCGAAGTCGGCGGCGCCAGCGAACGGCCGGGCCGCGCTACCACCAGCGCCACGCTCACCCACACCGACACCCTGGCCAGCCACCCCACCACCAGCGCCGCGCTCACCCACACCAGCACCCTGGCCAACCACACCCGCGCCGGCACCCTGGCCAGCGGCGTCACCACCGACCAACGCCCTCGATGACGCCGAGGCCGCACGGTAGATCTCCGTGGTGTACTGCCTGACCATCCTGGTCGCCTGGACCTTGGGGCCGAGCGTGCGCAGCGTGTGCGTGATCATCTCGATCCAGCGCCGCGGCAGGCCGTCGGCGCCCACGTCGTAGAACATCGGGGCGACCGACAGCTCGAGCAGGTCATAGAGCGCCGCGGCCTCGAGGCCGTCGCGCCGCTGCGGATCGAGCACGGAATCGGCCGACGGGATCGCCCAGCCGTTCTCCCCGTCGAACCACTCGTCCCACCAGCCGTCGCGCACGGACAGGTTCAGCGCGCCATTGAGCGCCGCCTTCATGCCCGACGTACCGCACGCCTCAAGCGGGCGCAGCGGGTTGTTCAGCCAGACGTCGCAACCCTGCACCAAGGTCCTGGCCAGGGCCATGTCGTAGTCGGGCAGGAACACGATCCGGTGCCGCACCGCCGGATCGTCAGCGAACCTGACGAGCTGCTGGATCAGCGCCTTGCCGCTGTCGTCGGCCGGGTGGGCCTTGCCTGCGATTACGAACTGCACCGGCCGGTGCGGGTCGAGCAGCAGCGCGATCAGCCGCTCGGGGTCGTGCAGCATCAGCGTCAGCCGCTTGTACGACGGCACCCGCCGGGCGAAGCCGATGGTCAGGATGTTCTCGTCTAGCGCGGAGCCGATCCAGGCGAGCTCGGCATCCGAGGCACCGCGCTGCCGCCACGAGGCTGTCAGCCGCTGCCTGGCCAGCTTGACCAGCCGCACGCGCAGCGCCCGGCGGATCGCGAAGATCTGGGCCGGGTCGGCGGCGACAGCTTCCCAGACCGGCGAGTCTTCGGCGGGCCAGTCCGAGGCGCCGGCCTCGTAGCCGGCCTGAACGAGGCCGAGGATCTCAGGGGCGAACCAGGTAGGCCCGTGCACGCCGTTGGTAACCGAGCCGATCGGCACCTCCGAGTCGTCGAAACCAGGCCAGAGCCCGGTGAACATGTGCCTGCTGACCGCGCCGTGCAACTCGCTGACCCCGTTGACGCGCTGGGCCAGCCGCATGCCCATCACCGCCATGTTGAACACGTCGGGGTCACCACCCGGGTACGCCTCGGCGCCGAGCGCGAGGACCTGGTCGACGGGCAGGCCGGGCTCGCCCCCGTCGGAGCGGAACTGCTGCCCGATCAGCCACCGGTCGAACCTGTCGATGCCAGCGGGCACCGGGGTGTGCGTGGTGAAGACGGTGCCCGCCCTGGTCAGCTCCAGCGCCTCGGCGAAGGATGCCCCGTCGGCCAGGTACTCCCTGATCCGCTCGATGCCAAGGAACCCGGCGTGGCCCTCGTTGGTGTGGAACACCTCAGGCCGCGGGTAGCCGGTAATAGAGCAGTACAGCCGCACCGCCCGGACGCCGCCGATGCCGAGCAGCAGTTCCTGGCGCAGCCGGTGGTCGCTGCTGCCCCCGTAAAGCCGGTCGGTGACCTCGCGCAGCAGCGGGTCGTTGTCTTCTGTGTACGAGTCGAGCAGCAGCAGCGGGATCCGCCCGACCTCGGCCACCCAGACCTGCGCGGCCAGGAATGCCTCGCCGGGCAGGCCGACGCTCACTCGCGCTGGCGCCCCTGCCTCGTCCCGCAGCAGCGTGATCGGCAGGCCGGCCGGGTCGGTGGCCGGATACCTCTCGGCCTGCCAGCCTTCGGCAGACAGCGACTGGGTGAAGTACCCGTGCCGGTACAACAGCCCGACGCCGACCAGCGGCACGCCGAGGTCGCTCGCCGCCTTGAGGTGATCACCCGCCAGGATCCCGAGCCCGCCCGAGTACTGCGGCAGCGCCTCGGTGATGCCGTATTCAGGCGAGAAGTAGGCGATCGCTGCCGGTCCGCGCGCGAGCTGGCCTGAATTTTGATACCAACGGGGTCCGCTCAGATACTCGTGCAGGTCATGGCTGGCCAATTCCAGCCGACTCAAGAAATCCTCGTCGCTCGCCAGCGCCGCCAGGCGCTGCGGTGCCACCAGCGCGAGCAACGCGCTCGGATCATGTCCAGAAGCGTCCCACGCGGCCTGATCGATCTCGGCGAAGAGCGCCCTGGTCGGGGCGTGCCAGGACCAGCGCAGGTTGAGCATCAGGGCGCGCAGCGGCGTCAGCTCCGCTGGCAGGGCTGGATGGACGGTGAACCGGCGAATAGCTTTCACGCTGTGTGACCATACCCACGAGCCGGTGCTGACGTGAGCCGCAGGGCATGGCAGGGTAGCCATCGTGGCGGTGATCGGCAGGATTCCCATTCTTGACATTCAGCCCGTGGTGGACTGCGGCCGGCGCCCTGCCAAGGCGGTCACTGGTGAGACCGTGCCGGTCAGCGCCATCGTGTTCCGCGAAGGGCACGAGCGGCTAGGCGCCGGAGTCGTGCTAAGGGACCCGGCCGGCCTGCAGGCCCCGTTGCAAAAGATGCGCGAGCTCACCAGGGGAACCGACCGCTACGGCGCCGATGTCGTCCCTTCTAGCGAAGGGCTGTGGCACTTTCGGATCGAAGCCTGGGGCGACCCGATCGCGCACTGGCGGCACGATGCGGCGATCAAGGTGCCGATCGGCCAGGACGTCGAGCTCATGCTCGCGCAGGGGGCGCTGCTCTTCGAGCGGGCGGCGCGGCAGGTAGGCCTGAAGGCCAGCGTCCGCGCCGTCTACCGAGCGGCGGCCACCAGCCTGCGCGAGCATCAGGCACCACCAGTGGAGCGGCTCGGGGCGGCGCTCACGGCGCGGGTTACCCGCGCGCTCGCCAGGTACCCGCTCAAGGAGGTAGTCACCCGATCTGGCTGGTGCCCGCTCATCGTGCACAGGGAGCGCGCCCTCTTCGGCGCATGGTATGAGTTCTTTCCCAGGTCACAAGGCGCGATCATCGATCCACTCGGTCGCCGGGGGCCGGTCTCTGGCACGCTGCGAACCGCCGCCGATCGCCTCGGCGACATCGCTGCGATGGGCTTCGACGTGGTCTACCTGCCCCCGGTGCACCCGATCGGGACGACGGCGCGCAAGGGCAGGAACAACTCGCTCGCCGCCGGCCCGGACGATCCCGGGTCGCCGTGGGCGATCGGCTCGCCGGCCGGCGGGCACGACGCGATACACCCCGACCTCGGCACCATCGCCGACTTTGACGCCTTCGCGGCCAGGGCCCGCGAGCTCGGACTCGAGGTCGCGCTCGACCTGGCGCTACAGGCGTCGCCGGATCACCCGTGGGTGAGCGAGCATCCGGAATGGTTCACCACCAGGGCGGACGGCACCATCGCTTACGCCGAGAACCCGCCGAAGAAATACCAGGACATCTACCCGCTGAACTTCGACAACGACCCCGAGGGCATCTACGCGGAAGTCCTGCGAATCGTCCGGCACTGGATCAGCCACGACGTCACGATCTTCCGGGTGGACAACCCGCACACCAAGCCGCTGCCGTTCTGGGATCGCCTGCTCGCTGACGTCGCTGCGACCGACCCGCGCGTGATCTTCCTGGCCGAGGCGTTCACCAGGCCAGCCATGATGCACGCCCTGGCCAAGATCGGGTTCCACCAGTCCTATACGTACTTCACCTGGCGGAACACGGTTGCCGAGCTCGCCGATTACCTGCGGGAGCTTAGTGGCCAGGCTGCCGCGTACATGCGCCCGAACTTCTTCGTCAACACCCCTGACATCCTGAGCGAGTACCTCCAGCACGCGAACCCCGCCGCGTTCAGGGTCCGGGCCGTGCTCGCGGCGATGCTCGCGCCTTCCTGGGGCGTGTACTCCGGGTACGAGCTATGCGAGAACTCACCGCTGCGCCCCGGCAGCGAGGAGTACCTGGACTCGGAGAAGTATCAGTACCGGCCACGCGACTGGGCGCTCGCAAGCCGGATGAACATGACCATCGCGCCATTCATCGCCAGGCTGAACAAGATCAGGCGAGCCCACCCGGCCCTGCGCCAGCTGCGCAACCTGCGCTTCCATTTTCCTGACCAGCCGGAGATTCTGTGCTTTTCTAAGAGTGTGGGCACGTCAGGCACGGATCCGGGTGGTGGCGAGTTGGCTAGCAGCAGCGCGGCTAGCGGCCGCCCGGCGGACGTCGACACCGTGCTCGTCGTGGTCAACCTCGACCCGCAACAGCCGCGTGAGGCGACCGTATGGCTTGACGGGGCGGCGCTCGGCATTGACGTAGGTGCCGGGCTCACCGTCACCGATGAGCTCAGCGGCGCGTCTTACCAGTGGCGCGAGGCGAACTACGTGCGCTTGGACCCTGCCCTCGCACCGGCGCACATCTTCACGGTCTCCGGCCACCAGCCAGGTGGCGGGAACTACCCGGTACCGCAGCGGCCCTAGACCCCGGCCCCGCACCTAGATCCCGGCACCAGACGCCCGCCCCTGACCCCAAGCCGCGAGCCAATCGGGGAGTGGCTCAGCTACATGCGTGCAATCGGTACGATTTCTAGACACCAGGCCAGGACGCCTCGAAGGCCACGGCGCAGGCCGCGCCGCCGCCAGCGCACCCGCATCGCCCGGGTACGCGACATCATCAGGAGAATTACAGTGGCGACACAGCGGGAAGACCCGTCACGGGGAGCGGCCGACATGGCTGCGACACCGTTCCTCGGCGGCTACGCCGCCCCCAACGAGCCGGTGCCTAACTCGTTCTCCTTCGACAAACCGCGTGACCCGCAGTGGTTCAAGCACGCCGTGTTCTACGAGGTGCTGGTCCGCGGCTTCCATGACTCCAACGCCGACGGCACCGGAGACCTGCGTGGCCTGATCTCCCGGCTGGACTACCTGCAGTGGCTCGGCATCGACTGCATATGGCTGCTGCCGATCTACGCCTCGCCACTGAAAGACGGTGGCTATGATATCTCCGATTTCATGGCAATATTGCCTGATTTTGGGACGATCGGGGATTTCGTTGAGCTGGTCGAGGCCGCGCACACCCGCGGCATCCGCGTGATCGCCGACCTGGTCATGAACCACACGAGCGACCAGCACGAGTGGTTCAGGCAATCCCGCGCCGACCCGGAGGGGCCGTACGGGGACTTCTACGTCTGGTCGGACACCGACGACAGGTACAGCGAGGCTCGCGTCATCTTCGTCGACACCGAGCAGTCCAACTGGACCTACGACCCGGTCCGCGGCCAGTACTACTGGCACAGGTTCTTCTCTCACCAGCCCGACCTGAACTACGAGAACCCCAAGGTGCAGGACGCGATGCTCGAGGTCCTGCGGTTCTGGCTCGACCTCGGCATCGACGGGTTCCGGCTGGACGCGGTTCCCTACCTGTACGAACGGGAGGGCACCAACTGCGAGAACCTCAAGGAGACCCACGAGTACCTCAGGCGGGTCAGGGCCGAGATCGACCGGCTCTACCCCGACCGGGTGCTGCTCGCCGAGGCGAACCAGTGGCCCGCCGATGTCGTGGAGTACTTCGGCGACGCGGAGGTCGGCGGCGACGAGTGCCATATGGCATTCCACTTCCCGCTGATGCCACGGATCTTCATGGCGGTGCGGCGGGAGCAGCGGTATCCGATCTCGGAGATCCTGACCTCCACGCCTGAGATCCCTTCTGGCTGCCAGTGGGGCATCTTCCTGCGCAACCACGACGAGCTGACGCTGGAGATGGTCACCGACGACGAGCGTGACTACATGTACGCCGAGTACGCCAAGGATCCCAGGATGAAGGCGAACATCGGGATCAGGCGCAGGCTCGCTCCGCTGCTCGACAACGACCGCGACCAGCTCGAGCTGTTCACCGCGCTGCTGCTCTCGCTGCCAGGCTCGCCCGTCATGTACTACGGCGACGAGATCGGGATGGGCGACAACATCTGGCTCGGTGACAGGGACAGCGTGCGTACGCCCATGCAATGGACACCGGACCGCAACGGCGGCTTTTCCGTCTGTGATCCGCAGCGGCTGTACCTGCAGCCGAACACCGACCCCATCTACGGGTACCAGGCGATCAACGTCGAGGCGCAGGAGCGCAACACCGGGTCGCTGCTGCACTGGACCCGCCGGATGATCGAGATCCGCAAGCGCCATCCGGTGTTCGGCCTCGGCCGCTGCGTGGAGCTCACCGGCTCCAACCCGAGCGTGCTCGCCTTCGTCCGGGAGGATCACGACTCGATCGGGGCCGACGGCCAGCTCAGCGACTCGATCTTGTGCGTCAACAACCTGTCTAAGTTCCCGCAGCCGGTCGAGCTCGACCTGAGCAGGTTCGCCGGGTACACGCCGGTGGAGTGCATGGGCGGGGTGGCGTTCCCGCCGGTGGGCGATCTGAGCTACCTGCTGACCTTGCCCGGTTACGGGTTCTACTGGTTCGTGCTCAAGCCACCAGGACAATCCACCCCCTGAGGTCGGCCGGCGAGCCGTGCGGTGCTTGACTCGTGCCATGAAGCACCTCGCGGGGCTGCTGGCAGCCTGGCTGCCTGCGCAGCGCTGGTTCGCCGGCACGGGTGCGACGATTCGCGAGGTCACGATCACATCCGACGTCGTGCTCTCGCCGGGCGAACCCGAGCTGCGGCACCTGATCGCCGACGTCAGCGCTGGCGGCGAGCGGGTCAGTTATCAGGTGCTCGTCGGCATCCGGGCCGCTGTGCCGCCCGAGCTGGCTCCCGCCGCGATCGGCACACTCGCGGACGGCAGGGTCGCGTACGACGCGATGACCGACGCGGAGCTGACGCGCCAGCTCCTAGGCCGCGTCGCCGCCGGGCGCGGGGCGGGCCCGCTCATGTTCGCCGCCGTGCCCGGCGCCGTCATCGAGCCGGCCGGCCAGGCCAGGCTGCTGCCGGCCGCGGCAAGCAACACCAGCGTGGTCTTTGGTGACAAGGCCATCTTGAAGGTGCTGCGGCGGCCGTTCGAAGGTCACCACCCCGATCTCGAGATACCGGCGGCGCTGGCGGCGCGCGGCTCGAAGCTCGTCGCCGCGCCGCTCGGCTGGATCGAGCTAGCCAGCCCGAAGGACGCGGCGCCGCCGACGACCCTGGCGATCTTGTCGGAATACCTGCCCGACGCCCGCGACGGCTGGTCGCTCGCCACGGCAAGCGTGGACGTCACCCAGCGCGACGGCACATCGGGGGGTTCCGGGCCATCGGGGGCTCGGGGGTGTCCCCCGGCTAGCAGAGTGCCCCCCCGGGCCAGCACCGCGGGGGGTTCCGGGGGGTCGCCCCCCCGGGCCAGCACAGCGGACTTCACGTCGCAAGCGCACGAGCTCGGGCGGGCGACCGCCTGGTTGCACGCCGAGCTGGCGGCCGCGTTCGGCACCAGGGTGCTCAGCGGCGCCGAGATCACCGAGATGACCGGCGCGATGACGGCCGAGCTCGCCCGAGCGGTCGCGGTCGTGCCCGAGCTCGCCCCACACTCGGCCGGCATCCAGGCGAGCTACGACCGGCTCGCCAGGCAGCGCGGCGAGCTCGTCGTCCAGCGCATCCACGGTGACTATCACCTCGCCCAGGTGCTGGCGTCCGATCAGGGCTGGGTGGTGCTCGACTTCGAGGGCGAGCCCTCGGTCCCGCTTGCGCAGCGCCGGGCATTCGCCCCCGCGCTACGCGACGTGGCCGGCATGCTCAGGTCGTTCGACTACGCGGCCAGGCACCAGTCGCTCGGACGACCGCGGGACCAGCGGCTCGCGGCGATGGCCGCCGAGTGGGTGAACCGGTGCCAGGACGCGTTCTGCGCTGGGTATGCCGGAGCCAGCGGCGCTGACCCGCGAGAACGCGGTCCGTTGCTGCAGGCGCTGATCCTCAGCAAGGCTGTCTACGAAGCCGTCTACGAGGCCAGGCACCGGCCAGACTGGCTTTCGATCCCGCTCGACGCGCTCGCGGAGGCATCACGCATGACAGAAGACACGACCGGAGGCGAGCGGGAAGACCTGCGCGATCGAGCCGAAGGCGAAGCCGGAGGCGAGAGCGCGCGAGCGAGCCGCAGGGCGCCGGTGCCGTCTGGACGCCGGAGCCGGGGTGTGGCGACAAGTCCAGACGGCACCTCGAAGGCGCCCGAAGGCGAGCGGGAAAACCGAGAAGATCCCGTCAGCCATCAGGAGATCGACGCCGTCGTGGCCGGGCGGCACCACGACCCGCACGGCGTGCTCGGCGCGCATCCTGGCCCGCACGGCATCACGATCCGCGCGCTCCGGCCGCTAGCGCGGTCCGTCGTCGTCGTGCTCGCAGACGGCAGCAGGTTCGAGATGGCGCACGTGCACGAGGGCGTGTTCGCCGTGACGCTGCCTTCCGACGCAGTGCCTGGCGACACAGCGGGCGACTACCGGCTGGCCGTGCGTTACGCCGAAGACGGTCCCGAGTCGCTGACCGACGACCCGTACCGGTACCTGCCCACACTCGGCGAGATGGACCTGCACCTGATCGGCGAGGGCAGGCACGAGGAACTCTGGCGAGCGCTAGGTGCCCGCGTGCAGCCAGATCTGGGCGGGACGTCGTTCGCGGTGTGGGCGCCAAGCGCGCTGGGCGTCCGGGTCATCGGGGACTTCAACCACTGGGACGGCCGGGGTTACCCGATGCGCTCGCTCGGCTCGTCCGGGGTGTGGGAGCTGTTCGTGCCCGGCGTCGGCACGGGGACCAGGTACAAGTACGAGATCTGCGGCCAGGACGGTGCGTGGCACAGCAAGGCCGATCCGATGGCGGCATTCGCCGAGGCACCGCCAGCGACCGCGTCCGTGGTGTTCGAGTCGGGCTATCGCTGGGCCGACGGGGACTGGATGACGGCAAGGGAGCGGCGAGATCCGCTTAGCCAGCCGATGAGCGTGTACGAGGTCCATATCGGGTCCTGGCGACCGGGCCTGTCGTATCTGCAGCTCGCGGAGGATCTTGTTAAATATGTGCTCGACCGGGGGTTCACCCATGTCGAGTTCCTGCCGGTCGCCGAGCATCCGTACGGAGGCTCGTGGGGCTACCAGGTGACCTCGTACTATGCTCCGTCGGCCAGGTTCGGCACCCCCGATGAGTTCCGGCACCTGGTGGACCGGCTGCACCAGGCCGGGATCGGCGTGCTCGTCGACTGGGTTGCCGCGCACTTCCCCAAGGACGCCTGGGCGCTTGCCAGGTTCGACGGCACCCAGATGTACGAGCACTCCGACCCGCTGCGCGGCGAGCACCCGGACTGGGGCACGCTGATCTTCGACTTCGGGCGGCGGGAGGTGCGCAACTTCCTCGTCGCGAACGCGGTCTACTGGCTTGAGGAGTTCCACATCGACGGGCTGCGCGTGGACGCGGTCGCCTCGATGCTCTACCTGGACTACTCGCGTAAGCCCGGCCAGTGGACGCCCAATGTGCTCGGTGGCAGGGAGAACCTGGACGCCGTGTCGTTCTTGCAGGAGGTCAACGCCACCTGCTACAAGAGGTCGCCAGGCATCGTGATGATCGCGGAGGAGTCGACCGCGTGGCCAGGGGTGACCAGGCCGGTGCATCTGGGGGGGCTAGGGTTCGGGCTGAAGTGGAACATGGGCTGGATGCACGACACGCTGGCGTACCTGTCGCACGACCCGCTGTTCCGCCGCTATCACCACAACGAGCTGACGTTCTCGATGATGTACGCCTACAGCGAGAACTTCGTCCTGCCGCTGTCGCACGACGAGGTCGTGCACGGCAAGGGCTCGCTGCTCGGCAAGATGCCAGGGGACGACTGGAAGAAGTTCGCCACGCTCCGCGCGCTGTTCGGGTACATGTGGGCGCACCCGGGCAAGCAGTTGCTGTTCATGGGATCGGAGTTCGGTCAGCGAGCCGAGTGGTCCGAGCAGGCCGGGCTTGACTGGGCGGCCCTGGCGGGGGCGGCTCATGTCGGGCTGCGACGGCTCGTCGACGACCTGAACGCGGCCTACCGGCGGCTGCCCGCGCTCTGGCTCGATGACTTCTCCCCCGCCGGGTTCAGCTGGATCGACGCGAACGACGCGCTCGGCAACGTGATCTCGTTCCTGCGGTTCGCCCCCGACGGACCCGGCGGCCAGGATCCCCCCGTGCTCGCGTGCATCGTCAACTTCTCCGGCGAACCTCACTACGACTACCGGGTCGGGCTGCCGTCCGCCGGCCGCTGGCGCGAGCTGATCAACAGCGATGCGCTGGACTACGGCGGCAGCGGGGTAGGCAACATGGGCGCCGTCGAGGCCGTCACCGAGCCCTGGCACGGGCGGCCGGCGTCCGCCGTCCTCACCCTGCCGCCGCTCGGCGTCCTGTGGCTGGTGCCCGACGCCCCACTTTCATGATCGCGGAGTCCTGTTTGCAGGTGCTGCCGACAGCAGTCCGTGATCATGGTGGATGCCGCCTACAGTGTGCGCGAATGGGGATCCGCCTTCAGGAGGAAGCAGATGTCCGAGCAAGACGCGCTGACGCCGGATGCGCATGGCGCCATGGCCGAACGGTCCAGGTCACACGCGCTGATGGCCGACCTGGCCGATGACCGCGCCCACTCACGGTTCGACCGGATCTTGCAGTGGGTTCCCAGGCTGCTGGCCAGCAAGCCACACATCATCGCGCTCACCGCGCTCGGCGTCTACCTGGTGCTGCTGCCATTGTTCGGGGTCGCCGTGAGCGCCAAGTCAGAGCTGATCGGAGGCAACTACACGAACGTGACCAGCGACATCGGGGCCTGCGTCGCCGCAGGCGGCACCTTGCACCTGGTGAATCAGAGCCGCAGGCGGCGAAAGGCCGAGGCCGAGCGGCTCAGGCTGACCCGCGAGATGCACGCCCTGCTGCATCACGTGCACGCGGAGGCGGCTGCCGAGCTAGGTCATGACGTCCCTTCCCTGCCAGACCCAGGCGTCCGAGGACTCTAGCCAGCCAGCAGGTCAAGCAGCCAGCGCGGCCCGACGACGGCGGCGCCGACCGCCTCGCACCTAGCGCGCAGCTCGCGGTCGGCCGTGACGACGAGGCGGGGGCCGGCCAGGTCGGCAGCCTGCCTGACGATCTCGTCGTCACCGGAACCGCGCGCCCGCACGACGCGCGGCCCGGCCGCGCCGGGCTCGCCGGCCCCAGGCCCGCTCGCGCCGAGCTCACGCACGCCTGGCCCGTCCAGATCTCGCGCCGCGACCCCCTCGACCACGACGACGAATCGCGGAAACCACCGTTCCAGCGCAGGAACGCCGGCCAGCCGGGGCACGTCGGCCACGCCACGCGATGCCTGCCCGGCGATCTGGTCGACGAGGCGTCGCGCGGCGCCTGCCCTGTCGCGCCACCAGCCGTCTGGCCGTGAGCCCATGACGTTGGCCGCGTCCACGATCACCGTCAGCGGCACCAGCGCGGAGCGCAGCACCGGCCACTGGCAGGCAAAGCCGGGGTGCAGCCGTAGTCGCTCCACGTCCGCGACAGGCACCCAGGCGACCTGGCTGGTCTCCTCGCTGATCGCGAACGCCGGCAGCGGTGCGGGTGAGTTCGCCAGCACCGTCCGGTAGGCCCATCCGCCGTGATCATCTTCAAGCACACCGTGCACGGTGACAGAGTCCGGGTCGATGGCGCACTCCTCGGCCGCCTCGCGCAAGGCCGCGGCCACGACGGACTCGTGGCTGTCCCTGGCGCCACCCGGCGGCCCCCAGGAACCCGCGTAGCTAACCCACCTGCTGCGGCGCTGCATCAGCACCGTGGGCGAGCCCGACCCGTCGGGCGCGACGAGCAGCAGGCCGGCCGCGCCGTGCCTGCCCCAGTGCCGATGGCCGCGATCGCAGCGCGTCCAGCCATTCCCGTCGTGCACAGTCATCGCTCGTGACGATAGCTGACCTTGGCCGTGCCTCGTAGGCCCAGCCTGCCCGCGCGACGGCATGGGCCCACGGGACACGGCCTAGGCTTGCGTCATGGAATCAGCGCTCAAAGGGCAGCTCAGCAAGATCACCAGACAGCGCACGGCCCCGCTGATACTCGAGCTCGACCTCACCGACGGCCTGCTCGAGGCCCGCCCGGCCGACCCGTTGTCCGCGGTGCTTACCAGGCACCAGCCCACGATCACCGACATCGTGGCCGGGCTGAAGCTAGCTCGCGCCGACGACAGGGTCAAGGCGCTCATCGTCAAGGTGGGCGGCCGGCCGATCGGGTTCGGCCTGGTCCAGGAGTTGCGCGAGGCGGTAAGGCGGTTCGGCACGACCGGGAAGCCGACCGTGGCATGGGCCGAGACTTTCGGCGAGTTCTCTGCGGGCAACGTCGCCTATTACCTGGCGACCGCGTGCACGACCATATATCTCCAGCCGTCCGGCGACGTCGGCCTGACCGGCCTGGCGGTCGAGCGCACCTTCCTGCGCGGCGCGCTCGACAAGCTCGGCGTGAGCGTGGAGGTCGCCGCCAGGCACGAGTACAAGAGCGCGGCCGAGATGCTGACCGAGCGCGGATTCTCCCCGGCCGCGCGCGAGGCCACCGAGCGGGTCGCAGAATCGATCACCGACCAGATCATCGACGCCATCGCCGAGCGCATCGAGCGGGGGGGTCAGGGGGGTCGCCGCGCCGACGCGTTCAGGCTGATCAACGAGGGCCCGTTCGCTGCCGAGCGCGCGCTTGCCACCGGGCTCGTCGACGCGCTCGCGTACCGGGACGAGGTCTACTCCGCTGTCAGGAAGCAGGTCAGCGGCGCCCGCCCGGCCCCGTCGGCCAACGGGTCAGGCGAGCCAGAGCTGCTGTACCTGGCCAGGTACCAGCGATCCAAGGAGCTGGCCAACCGGGCCAGGCAGCTCGCCTCGCCACGGCAGAACGTCGTGGCGATGATCTCGGCGATCGGCGCCATCAGGCGCGGCAGGAGCGGCCGCGGCGCGATGCCGGGCGGCGCGATGGGCTCGGACAGCATCACGTCCGCGCTGCGCGCCGCGACCGCTGATCCGCACGTGGGCGCGATCGTGCTCCGGGTCAACAGCCCAGGGGGCTCCTATGTCGCGTCCGACTCGATCTGGCGGGAAGTGATCAGAACCCGCAACGCGGGCAAGCCGGTGATCGTCTCGATGAGCGACCTCGCCGCCTCGGGCGGCTACTTCATCTCGATGGCCGCCGATTCGATCGTCGCCCAGCCAGGCACGTTGACCGGGTCGATCGGCGTCATCACCACCAAGCCCGTCCTCAGCGACATGCTGAACAAGGCTGGCGTCACCACCGACTCGGTGATCATGGGCGACCACGCCGCGATGTACTCCACCAGCCACCGGTTCACCGACGAGGAATGGGCGCTGGTCAACGAATGGCTCGACCGCATCTACGCCGACTTCACCGGCAAGGTTGCCGCGGCGCGCCGGCTGTCGGCGGAACGGGTGCACGAGCTCGCGAAGGGCCGCGTCTGGACCGGCGCCGACGCTCACGAGCGCGGTCTTGTCGATCAGCTCGGGGGGATCGAGGACGCGGCCGCGATAGCCAGGCGCCGGGCTGGGCTGCCTGAGAGCGCCCCGCTCGTCGGATACCCCAGGCTCGGCGCGCTGGAGCGGCTGCGGCCGGCGAGCAGCAGCGACGATCGCCGCGCGGCCGCCTGGCTTGGCGACGGCCCGGCCTGGCCGCTCGCCTCGCTGGCCACCAGCGGCGGCACGGGGATCGTGACCGCCGCCGTGGCGAGCGTGCTCGCCGAGAGCTGGGGACCAGTCTGGCGGCTGGCCGCGCGCGGCGAGCTGCCGGCCGAAGGGCCGCTGATGCTCCCCGACCGCTGGACTTTTCATTGAGCCAACGGGGCAACGCCACCGACTCGCCCGCAGCGTTCCCGGCCGCCATCGGAGCGTATGCCAGCGGCGTCACGCTGGTGACCGTGGCGGACGGCCGCGATGACGTCGGGGCGACGGTCAGCGCGTTCTGCCCGGTGTCGATCGACCCGCCGCTGATCTTGGTCTCGCTGATCGCGGTGAGTTACCCGGCCGAGCTGCTCGGCAGGCTGGACAGGTTCGCAGTCACCGTGCTGTCGGCCGGCCAGCGGGTGCTGGCCGGCCGGTTCGCCGCTGCTGGCCGGCCCGGGGCCCGGCTCTTGCTCAGCGAC
>JASIBM010000014.1 GCA_030045175.1 Streptosporangiaceae bacterium
TCCTGCGCCAGCGGATCTCCGGCCGCCGCCGCAAGCTCCCCAGGCCAGAGCAAGGGACGTCGGCGAGCACGCGGTCGAACGTGCCTGGACGCCAGGCCGGAGCCGTGCCATCGGCCGTGATCGCGCGGGCGGCCTTGATCGCCCCGACCGCCTTCCCGGCCAGCCGCACGCGGTGTTCGCGCCCGTCGCTGGCGAGCAGCACGGCGCCACGCTCGGCTGCCAGCCCGCCAAGCAAGCGCGCCTTGCCACCAGGGCCAGCGCAAATGTCGAGCCACCGGCCAGATGCGCCAGCTCCACGAGGAGCTCCCTCAAGGCCAGCACGGTCGGCCCTGGCCAGCGCGAACGCGGCGAGTTGGCTCGCCTCGTCCTGGACGCCCGCCCTGCCTTCCCGCACTGCGGACATCGCGGCGGGATCGCCGCCAGGCAGGTACGCGCCGAACGGCGACCACCTGGCCCGGACGGCTCCGGCCACGACAAGCTCGTCGGCCATAGCCAGCGCAGGCACCGCCGCTAGCACGACGTCGGGGCGATGAAGGTCCGCGGCGAGCGCACGCTCGGTCTCGGGCAGCCCGCCGGACGGATCCTCGCCAAGCGCGTCGGCGATGGCCGTCACGATCCAGGGCGGGTGGCTATACCTGACCGACAGGTGACCGACGAGGTCGGTAGCCCGGCCGGGAGCCACGATCGCGATCCACGAGTCCAGGTCCTGCGCGGCGACCCGGCGGAGCACCGCGTTGACGAAGCCGGCGGGCCGGCGCCCTGACACCGCCACGGCGAGGCTTACCGTCGTGTCCACGGCGGCGTGCGGCTTGACCTGCATGCCGAGCAACTGATGGACGCCCATCCTGAGCACCTCGCGAACCGGCGGGTCGATCAGGCCGAGGTCACGATCGGCGCACCGGCTGATGATGGCGTCGTAGGTTCCCTGGCCGCGCAGCGTCCCGTACACGAGCTCGGTCGCCAGCGCGGCATCCTGCCGTGGCAGCCCGCGCTCGCGCAGGGCCGTGGCAAGCAGCAAGTTCGCATAGGCACCACGGCCCGTCACCGCGCTGAGCACCTCATACGCCGTCATGCGCGCGGCATCGGGGTGGGCCGCCTTGCCGTGGCCGCCGGCGCGCCGCTCTGCCGACCCGGGGGGACGACCCCCCGGAGCCCCCCGGCGTGTCTGCGTCACTCGAACGCCACCCGTGTCACTCGAACGCCAGCCGCGTCACTCTCGAAGGCCACCCGCATCATTCGAACACCACAGGAGCGCCGGCGCCCCGCAGGCCACGCGCCCAGTCGGTAGCCGGCATCGCGCGCTTGCCCGCTGGCTGCACGTCACCGAGCCGCACCGGAGCAGTCCCGGTCCCGACAAGCACGCCAACCCGCGTGATCTTCAGCTCACCAGGACTCAGCTCACCAGGGCCCAGTTCACCAGGACTCAGCTCACCAGGGCCCAGCTCACCAGGACTCAGCTCACCGTCGAGCGCATCAGGATCGACCCCGCCAAGCGCCGCGAACGGCCAGATCTTCAGGCTGGTGCCGCCCAGGAGCGTCCACGCGCCGGGGGCCGGCGTGCAGGCCCGGACCTGCCGGTCGATGGCCATGGCCGGCAGCTTCCAGTTCACCATGGCATCGTCCCGGCCGATCTTGGGCGCGTAGCTGACGCCATCGGCTGGCTGCGGGAGGGCTTCGAGCTCGCCGGACTCGATGCCGTCGAGCGTGGCGACGAGCAACTGCGCCCCAGCTGAGCTCAGCCGGCCGAGCAGATCGCCGGCCGTGTCCCGAGCCCCGACCGCCTCGGTGACGACGCCGTAGACCGGACCCGCGTCGAGCTCGCTGACCAAGCGGAATGTAGTCGCTCCGGTGATCTCGTCGCCGTGCAAGATCGAGTGCTGGACCGGGGCAGCGCCACGCCAGGCGGGCAGCAGGGAGAAGTGCAGGTTGACCCAGCCGTGCGCGGGGATGGCGAGTACCGCATCGGGGATCAGCGCGCCGTAGGCGGTCACCGGGCAGCAGTCCGGTGCTATCTGGGACAGCCTCTCGCCGAACGCGGGCTCCGATGGCCGGCGCGGCCGCAGCACCTCGATGCCCGCCTGCATCGCCCGCTGTGCCACCGGGCTCGCCACGAGCCGCTGGCCCCGGCCAGCCGGAGCGTCCGGCCTGGTAACGACGGCGGCCACCGTGTGCCCGGACGCCAGCAACGCGTCGAGGGACGGCACCGCTGCCGCGGGGGTGCCGGCGAAGACCAGGCGCATCGGCTAGAGGGCCTTGCCACGGGTCAGGTGCGGCGAGATCTTCACGGTCGGGCTCTGGGCGCCCCACCATTCCGCCGCGCGGATCTCCTTCATCGCGAGCTTGCGCTGCTCGGGATCCATCCGATCGATGAACAAGACCCCGTCAAGGTGGTCGGTCTCGTGCTGCACGCACCGGGCGAGCAGCCCGCTGCCCTCCAGCCTGACTGGCTCCCCGTGCATGTCGAACCCCTTCGCCACCAGGCCATACGAACGCTTGACCGGGTAGGAGATGCCGGGAAACGACAGGCAGCCCTCGTCGTCGGTCTCCTCGTCCTCGGACAGGTTGAGGTCGGGGTTGATCAGGTGGCCGAGCACGTCGTCCACGTAGTAGGTGAACACCCGCAAGCCGACTCCGATCTGCGGAGCGGCGAGTCCCAGGCCGGGCGCGTCCCGCATCGTGTCGGTCAGGTCAGCGACCAGCTTGCGCAGCTCGGCATCGAACACCGTCACCGGGTCGGCCGGCGTTTTGAGCACGGGATCTCCGAACAGGCGGATCGGCTTGACGCTCACCGGGCGGTCCTCCAGGCGGGTGCTACGCCGCGAGTCATGGCTCCGCCCGCGGCTTGATCCAGTCTACGGATCCATCCGGAGCCGAAATGACCGCGCCACGCGAGCCAGAGGCGAGCGGCAGGGCTAGCGGACGGTTGGCGCGGGCGACCTTGCCTTGAATGCGGCCTTCCTGGCCGCCCTGGCGACCCCAGGATCGGGGTGGTGATCGCTGAGCGCGGTCAGCAGGCCAGTCACCCCCGGATGGCTAACCTGCCACAGCCCGCCGACGATCTCGGCCTGATCCCGCGCGGGCAGGTCGGGCAGCAGCTCAGCCACGACGTCTTGCGGGCTGGCCTCCTCGAGCAGGCCGGCGCCCAGGTCGACGAGCAGCCAGGTGCGGTCGGCCGGGTCGAGCGGCACGTCCTCACCGTGCTCGATCAGCCAGACCGCCGCGTGCGCGCGAACGAGCGGCTGCTCGAGCGCCGCCCTGACCTGATCGCGCGCCGCGAGGCCGATCCGGTCCAGCACCGCGAACGCGGCTCCACGCTGGCCGGGCGAGCCGCTCGCCGCCGCGTCGATGAGCTCGGCCGCCGCATCCGCCGCCACCCTGGTCGCGAGCCACGCGGTAATCTCGGCCTCGCCGTCCTCGGCGTCGCAGGCCGCCAGCGTCGCGAGCAGGCCGTGCGCGCCGTTCGCCGCCGCCCCGAGCACGGGCACGTGCCAGCCCTGCGCTCGCAGCCTGCGATGCATCCCCCAGGTGCCGAGCGGTGACAGCGCGACGGTCAGGCTGGTGTCGCCTTCCTCGGTGCCAAGCTCGACCACGCCCAGGTCGGCGAGCGACTCAAGCGCCTGGGACAAGGCGGCTCGGTGATCTCGGCCCGGCCCCGGCGGCTGCGTGCTCGCCGCGGTGGCATACGCGTCGAACAGCCCGTCCATGCCAACCGGGCCCCCGACCGTGTACAGGGCGGTGGCGATGCCGTCGAGCTCCTCAGACTCGAGCACGACGGCCAGCGCGGTCTCCCACACCGTCAGGACGTCTTCGGTCGGCCCGTCGGCCAAGATCAAGCCCAGGGAGGAACGGCCGACCGCGGCCGGACCAGCCTCACCCGGCCCAGTCGTGGTTGTGCTTGCCTGGGGGGACGACCCCCCAGAACCCCCCGCAGCGCTTGCCCGGGGGGACGACCCCCCAGAACCCCCCGCGCCGGTGCTCGCCGCCCGATCCAGCTTGGCTACCGCGCTCAGCACTCGCCACGCGGCCTGGACCTCCCGCGGGGCCAGGTCCAGATCGTTCGCGGCGGCGGCGATCATGGCCGGACTGGTCACGTCGTTAGCCGAGCTCGCGGCTCCGGCCCAGGAGTCAAGATCACGTGCAGCACGCAACAGCGGGGCGACGCGGGCAAGCGCCGCGAGCTCGTCCCTGCGTGCCAGGCGCACCGAAGGGAGCCTTGTCGGCTGATCGCCGATCACCTGGCCGTCGTCCACGCCCTTGGCCGGTACTCGCCCGATCTCTCCGATTTCGGCCGTGCTCTCGCCCGGCGTACCCGAGCCACGCCGTGGTCCTGTGCTCCGCTGCCGTGAAGGTGCCACTCAAGCACCTTACGGCCTCCGCGCCGCCACGTCAGATTAGCTCGGCCGGGTCGAGCTGAAGTCGCACGAACCCGGGGTCCTTGCGCGCGCTGCGCTCGGCCAGCCCGGCGCGAAGGGCGAGCGCCAGCGCCGTTCCTGCCTGGGCCGGAGCCCGGACCAGGAAGCGGACCCGCTGCTGCGCCGGGTCAGCACTGTCGGGAGACACCGGAACTGGGCCAAGCACGTCGGCCCCGCAGGGCAGTTCGACGTGCGCGAGCAGGTCGGCGGTCGCGTCAGCGGGACAGGTCAGCGCCGCGATCCGCATCGTGGGGGGAAACCGCAGTTCGGCGCGTTCGGCTAGGTCACGCTCGGCGTGGGTGGCCGCGTCCCAGCGCAGCAGCGCCTGGACGGCGGCGGGAGCGGGATCGGCGAGCACGATGACCCTGCCTCCCTCGGGGGCCGACCGGACCAGCGCGGCCGCGTTCATCCAGCGCCGCAGTGCCTCCTGGCCAGCGACCAGGCTCGCGCGGCCAAGTAGCGCCCAGCCGTCGAGCAAGATCGCGGCAGCGTAGCCACCAGATGCCAGCGGCTCGGCGCCGGGGGTCGCGATCACGATCGCGGGCTCGGCCGGGACGGTGGCCAGCACGCCCGCGCCAGTCGAGGTTCGTACCGCAACGCCAGGAAACGCGCGGCTCAGCTCCTCTGCGGTGCGCCTGGCACCGGTGATCAACGCGCGTATCCCGGCGTTCGGGCAGGTCGTGCACGCCTGCCTGACGACCGACCCGCACCAGCCACAGCACAGCGGGCGGCCGGCGCCAGGCAGCGCGACCGGGCCAGCGCAGTCCGGGCAGCGTACCCGCCGGCCGCACCGCTGGCAGCCGACCGCCGCGAGGTAACCCCTTCGCGGCACCTGGAACAACACCGGCCCGTCGGCCAGTGCCGACCTGGCCGTGCGCAGCGCCAGGCTCGGCATCCGCGCCGTGCGCGCGGCCTCGTCCCTGGCCAGCTCGGCGTCGTCAGCCGCGGTCCTGATGAGCGGGGCGTGCGCCCGCACCGTGCCCCGCTCGGCCGCGAGCGGCCTTGCCCACCGGGTCGCGAGGAGTTGCGCGGCCTCGGCCGTCATCGCGAAGCCGCCGACGAGGGCGGCCGCGCCATCGCGGTGCGCGCGCAACAGCAGCACGTCCCTGGCGTGCGGGTACGGTGCCCTCGGCTCGGCGTGCAGGTCATCTCCGTCATCCCAGATGACCACCAAGCCGAGGTCGGCAACGGGCGCGAACATGGCCGAGCGCGTGCCAGCCACCACCTTGACCTGGCCTCGCGCGATCGCGAGCCATCGCCGGTAGCGCTCTGCTGGCCCGAGCCCGGCGGACAGGCTGACGTGCTCGGCGGGCGGAAGCAGGACCGAGATCGCGGCGCTGACCCGGTCCAGGTCGCGGCCATCGGGCACGACCACGAGGGCGCCCCGTCCGGCGGCGGCCGCCGCAGCGACCGCCGTGGCTATCTCGTCTGGCCAGCACGACCCCGGCAGCGCCGACCAGATCGCGCGCGGGGCACGGCCGTCGGCGAGCGCGGCCAGGAACGAAGGACCCGCCGGGTACCGGTCCCAGCTAGCAGCCGCCGGGGGAACTCGGCCAGCCGGCGGCCCGGACGCCGACCCGCCGGAGCCCGCCGCGGTGCCAGCCCCGAGGGACGACCCCCCAGCACCCCCCGCAGTGCCGACCCGGGGGGACGACCCCCCAGCACCCCCCGCAGTGCCAACCCGGGGGGACGACCCCCCAGCACCCCCTGCGGCCTCAACCGCGCCGTGGCGGGGCGGGATGGCCAGTCGCAGCACGTCGGCCATGGTCCCGCCGTAGCGGTCGGCGACCGCGCGAGCCAGCCAGGCCATCTCCCCGCTGAGCACGGGCTCGGGCGAGATCACCCGCCCGAGGAAGGCCAGCGTGCCCTGATGCCCGGACACCTCGGCTCGCTCCACCAGGTAGCCGCTGGTCAGGCGACCAGCGAAGCGCACTCGTATCCGGCATCCTGGCACTGCCGCGTCCGCCATCGATTCGGGCACGAGGTAGTCGAACAACCGGTCCAGGTGCGGCAACGGCACGTCGACAGCCACCTTGGCGATCGGCAGGCGAGCCGCAGGAACCTGCGCCCGCCTCTTAGCGGTGCTGGCCCGGGGGGACACTCTGCTGCCCGGGGCTCTGTCACCCGGGGACACCCCGGACCCCGACGGCCCAGAACCCCCCGCCGTGCCGACCTGGGGGGACGACCCCCCGGAACCCCCCGCAGTGCTAGCCCGGGGGGGCGACCCCCCGGAACCCCCCGCAGTGCTAGCCCGGGGGGACGGCGCCCTGGAATCGCCCGTGGCCGCCGGCCGGGCGGTCACAGGCCTGCGGCCGCCCGCAGTGCCTCGGTCTTGTCGGTCCGCTCCCAGGCGAAATCCGGCTCTTCGCGGCCGAAATGCCCGTAAGTAGCGGTTTGCGCGTATATCGGCCTGAGCAGCCCGAGGTCCCTGATGATCGCGGCGGGCCGCAGGTCGAATACCTCGAGCACCGCCTCAGCGATCCGGTCCAACGGCAGCTTCTCCGTGCCGAAGCACTCGACGAACAGGCCGACGGGCTTGGCCTTGCCGATGGCGTAGGCGACCTGGGTCTCGCACCGGTCGGCTAGCTCGGCGGCCACCACGTTCTTGGCCACCCAGCGCATCGCGTACGCGGCGCTGCGGTCCACCTTGGACGGGTCCTTTCCGGAGAACGCGCCGCCGCCGTGCCGCGCCATGCCACCGTAGGTGTCGATGATGATCTTGCGGCCGGTCAGGCCGGCGTCGCCCATGGGGCCGCCGATCTCGAAGCGCCCCGTCGGGTTCACGAGCAACCGGTAGCCGGCGCAGTCGAGCTCCAGCCCGGCGAGCACCGGTTCGACCACCCGATCCCTGACATCGGGAGTCAGCATGGCCTTCAGGTCGATCGCCGGAGCGTGCTGGGTCGAGATCACGATGGTGTCGAGCCGGACCGGCTGGTTCGCCGAGTACTCGATGGTGACCTGGGTCTTGCCATCGGGCCTGATGTACGGGATCTCACCGGATCGCCGGACATCGGCGAGCCGCCTGGCCAGCCGGTGCGCAAGCGTGATCGGCAGCGGCATGAGCTCTGGCGTCTCCCGGCAGGCGTAGCCGAACATCAGGCCCTGGTCTCCAGCGCCCTGCCGGTCGAGCTCGTCGGACCCCTCGCCCTCTCGGTGCTCGAAGGCGGCCGACACGCCCTGGGCTATGTCGGGAGATTGCGACCCGATCGATACCGACACGCCGCAGGAGGCACCGTCGTACCCCTTGGCGGACGAGTCGTACCCGATCTCCAGGATCTTGTCACGTATTAGTCCTGGTATATCGACGTACGTCTGCGTGGTCACCTCGCCGGCCACGTGCACCTGGCCGGTGGTGATCAGCGTCTCCACGGCCACCCGGCTGTGCGGATCGCCCTTGATCATCGCATCAAGTATCGTGTCGCTGATCTGATCGGCCATCTTGTCCGGATGGCCTTCAGTGACCGACTCAGAGGTAAACAACCGACGAGCCACGTGGCACCTTTTCTTTCAGGGATTAGGACCTTGCCGAATTTTAGCTGTGCGAGTACCGTAACTCAGCCGAGCCTCGCCGCTACGAGGTCCCACACCACGTCGGCCAGGGCCTCCTTGGGGCCGCGGGGCACCGGCACCTGCTGGCCGTCGGCGGACAGGATCTCCGCCTCGTTGTCGGTTGTGCCGAATGCCAGGCCATCGCCCACCTTGTTCATGACCAGCAGGTCACAGCCCTTAGCCGCGAGCTTAGCCCGGCCGTTTTCGATCAGGTGATCCGTCTCGGCGCCGAAGCCAACAATCACCTGGCCCGGCCGTCGCCGCTGCGCGGACAGCTCGCGCAAGACGTCAGGGTTCTCTGTCAGCGTGATCGGCGCGGGCGCGCCACCGGACTTCTTGATCTTCACCTCGCTCCGCGTCGCCGGCCGGTAGTCGGCGACCGCGGCGGCCATCACGATCGCGTCCGCGTCCGCCGCGGCGTCGAGCACCGCGGCGCGCAGGTCACGCGCCGACGTGACGGCGATCACCTGGGCCCCCGCCGGGTCGGGCAGCCCGGTGTTGGCCGCGACGAGGGTCACCTGCGCCCCGCGCGCCACGGCAACCCTCGCGAGCGCGTACCCCTGCAAGCCCGACGACCAGTTTCCGATGAACCTGACCGGGTCGAGCTCTTCCCTGGTCCCGCCTGCCGAGACGACGACCCGGCGGCCGAGCAGGTCGGCACGCAGCCCGGTCGCGCCCCTGGCGAGCACGCGAAGTGCGACCTGGTATAGCTCGGCAGGCTCGGGCAGGCGCCCTGGACCCGAGTCGGCTCCGGTCAGCCTGCCGGTGGCTGGTTCGAGCACGACCGCTCCCCTGCCGCGCAACGTCACGACGTTCGCCGCCGTCGCCGGATGCTGCCACATCTCGGTGTGCATGGCCGGCGCGTACACGACCGGGCAGCGGGCGGTCAGCAGCACGTTGCCGAGCAGGTCGGGAGCCAGGCCGACGGCGGACCGGGCGATCAGGTCCGCGGTAGCGGGAGCGACGAGAACCAGGTCGGCCTCCTGGCCGAGCCGGACGTGCGGCACGTCGTGCGCGCCATCCCAGACGGTGGTGGTCACCGGCTGCCCGGACAGCGCCGCCCAGGTGGCGGCTCCCACGAAGCGCAGCGAGTCCGGCGTCGGCACGACGCGCACCTGGTGACCAGACTCGGTCAGCAGCCGGAGCAGCTCACAGACCTTGT
>JASIBM010000098.1 GCA_030045175.1 Streptosporangiaceae bacterium
CCGGCCTTCACCCACCTTTCCTATGATGATTACCGCGTCTTGCACGCCAACCTCATCGGGCATGAGAAGGCGAGCACGCGGGACCGGGTCGTCCCCTACACGGTGTTCATGGACCCGCAGCTTGGCCGCGTCGGCATGACCGAGCGCGAGGCCAGGGCGCAAGGACGCGCGGTCCGGGTGGCGAAGCTCCCGATGAACGCCGTCATCCGGGCCATCGAGACGGGGCAGACGCGCGGCTTCATGAAGGCCGTCGTCGACGCCGACAGCGGGCAGATCCTGGGCTGCGCGGTGCTCGCCAGCGAGGGCGGCGAGATCATGACGATGATCCAGGTCGCCATGCTTGGCAAGCTCACCTACACGGCCATGGCCGACGCGGTCTTCACGCACCCGCTCCTGGCGGAAGGCCTCAACACGCTCTTCGCGATGTTCGGGTAGTCACCCGACGTCTTTGACTCTCGGGGGGTTCCATGTTCGATCGATTCGAAGAGTTCGATATCGCTGCCGACGGCGCGTCGGTCCACGGGCGCCGGGGCGGCAACGGACCGCCGCTGCTGCTCCTGCACGGTATTCCGGAAACGCATCTGATGTGGCATCGGGTGGCGCCGAGCCTCGCCGAGCGCTACACCGTCGTCGCCACCGACTTGCGCGGGTACGGCGACAGCGGAAAGCCGCCGAGTACCGCCGATCACGAGCCTTACAGCATGCGCGCGATCGGCCGTGACCAGCTCGGGGTCATGCGGCAGCTGGGTTATGACCAGTTCAGCGTCGCGGGACACGATCGCGGGGCGCGCTGCGCCTACCGGCTGGCCCTGGATCACCCGGAAGCTGTTCTCCGGCTCGCCGTCATGGACATCGTCCCGGTTGGCGACGCGTACAACCGCGCCGGGAAGAACTTCAGCCTCACCTACTGGCAATGGTCGTTCCTGGCCGCGCCGGAACCAGTACCTGAACAGCTACTCAGCGCGGCACCGGCCACCCTGGTCGACTTCATGCTCAGCAACTGGTCCGAGGTGAAGGACGCCTTCCCAGCCGAGGTACGCGGGGAGTACATCGAGAAATGGACCGACCCTGACACGGTGCACGCCATCTGCGAGGAGTTCCGCGCCTCCGCGACCTTGGACTACCAGCAGGACGAGGCCGATCGCGGGAACCGGAAGATCTCCTGCCCCGTGCTCGTCCTATGGAGCCAGCGCGGTGCGGTCGCGAAGCTTTACGGTGATCCGCTCGCGATATGGCGAGAGTGGGCCGATGACGTTCGCGGCGGCCCGGTGCCCGTCGGGCACTTCATTCCTGAAGAGGCACCCGAGCAGACCACAAGCGAGCTGCTGAGTTTCCTGCGGTAGCGCGGGATCAGCGCGGGGCGGCCTCCGCGCGGCGTGTTAGCGTGCGGGCGTGACTGCTAGCGACGCTCGGGCGACTTCCTTCGGCCAGGTGGCCGGCGATTATGACCGGGTGCGGCCCGGCCCGCCGGAGGAGGCGCTCGACTGGCTGGTTCCGCCGGACTGCGAGACCGCGGTCGATATCGCGGCGGGCACTGGCCTGTTCACCAGGGCGCTGCAGCGCCGGGTCACGCAGGTCATCGCCGTCGAGCCGGACGACAGGATGCGCGCGGTACTGACGGCCCGGTCCCCTGGCGTCCGCGCCGTCGCGGGCCGGGGTGAGGCCATCGGTGTTCCGGACGCGAGCGTGGACGGGGTGTTCGTCTCATCGGCCTGGCACTGGCTCGATCCAGACCAGGCCGTCCCCGAGATCGCCCGGGTGCTGCGCGACGGTGGCCGGCTGGGCGTGATCTGGACAAGCCGGGACCGCCAGGTGGACTGGGTGGCCGAGCTCGATGCGCTGCGCGAGCCGCACGCCGTCCGGCCTGCCGCGGACGCGAGATCGCAGCTGCGCTGGCGGCACGAGGTCACGCTGCCCGGCGACGCGCCGTTTGAGAACCTAGCCCGCGCGTCGTTCACGTTCGCTCGGACGATGACGGTCGACGATTTCATCGACTGGCTAGCCACCTATAGCGGCGTCATCACGGCGCCGGCCGGGGAACGCGCGGCCGGGCTGGCCCGGGCGCGCGAGGCGCTGCTGCGGCGGGCCGCAGGAAACGAGATGATCGAGATCCCGATGCGGTCCACCTGCTGGCGGGCCGATCGTGTGCACCGCCCGGCATCGGGTGGCCCGCGATAGCCAGGAGACGAGGGAGCGCCGTGTTCGACCTGAAGGAAGAGTTGCACCGCAAGCTCCAGGCCAGCCGGGCCACGTTGTTGTCCAAGCTCGACGACCTGAGCGAATACGATCGTCGCCGCCCGATGACGCCGACCGGCACGAACCTGCTCGGCCTGGTGAAGCACCTGGCCGGGCTCGAGTACGCATACCTGGGCGAGTCGTTCGGCTACCCGGCGCCGGAGAGCCTGTCATGGGTCGAGGACGGCTCGATCTGGCAGGGCGCGGACATGTGGGCCGAGCCGGATGAGTCCAGCGAGTACATCATCGGCCTTTACCGGCGCGCCTGCGCCCATGCCGACGGCGTCATAGCCGCGCTCGGCCTGGATGCACCCGGGTCGGTGGCGCACTGGCCCGAGGAGCGGCGGAAGACGACCCTGGGCGTGCTGCTGATCCGGATGGTCGCTGAGACAGCCCAGCACGCCGGCCACGCGGACATCGTCCGGGAGCTCATCGACGGGAAGGGCGGCGCCGACCAGGACTCCATCGACGAGCCAACCTGGCGGGAATACCTCGCCCAGGTTCAGGCCGCGGCCGACACGTTCCTCGCCAGCCCCCGCGCCGCTGGCCAGCTCGGTCGCTGAGATCAAGTTCGGGCGTCGCGCGGGCAAAGCCCGGGCACATGGACACCATGCGTCCGGGCGACCGGTGCGAAGCCGGTCGTGCTCAGCGACCTGCGGAGGTGCAGTCGTGGACAAGAGCGATATGCCAGGAGAGGCCGACCCCGATCGCCGCCGGTTCCTTGGCGCTGCGGGCGCCGCGGTCTTCGGCGTCGGCGCGGTCCAGTCCGCCCTGATCAGCCAGGCCCGAGAAGAGATCAGCGCCCAACGGCCGGCGGGCGGGGCTGTCGCACGACCAAGGCCGAGCACGTCCTTCGGCCCGGTGCGGCAAGTAAACGCGGACGTGCTGAATGTCGGGTACGTCGAGGCTGGTCCCGCCAGCGGTCGCGCGGTCATCCTCATGCACGGCTTCCCTTACGACATCCACAGCTACGTCGAGGTCGCGCCGCTGCTGGCGGCGAAGGGCTACCGGGTGGTCGTCCCCTACTTCCGCGGGTACGGCAGCACGACCTTCCGCTCGGCCAGGACGCCGCGGAACGTTGACCAGGCGGCGTTCGCCCTGGACATCCTCGCCCTGATGGACGCGCTCAAGATCGAGCGGGCCATCCTGGCCGGCTACGACTGGGGGTCTCGGACCGGCGACATCATCGCGGCCCTGTGGCCGAAGCGGGTCAGCGCGCTGGTCTCGGTGGCCGGCTACCTGATCACCAACCTAGCCGCAGAGAGGCTGCCCTTGCCGCCGGCGGCAGAGAACGCCTGGTGGTATCAGTATTACTTCACCACCGAGCGGGGTGTGCTCGGCCTGTCGAAGTACCGGTCCGAGTTCGGGAAGTTCGTCTGGCATTTCAACTCTCCGACCTGGCATTTCTCCGACAAGACCTACAGCCAGACCGCCGCTGCTTTCGACAACCCGGATTTCGTCAGCATCGCGACCGGCAATTACCGGTGGCGGCTGAGCCTGGCCCCCAGGGAGCCCGAATACGCCGCGATCGAGCGCCGGCTCCAGGCGGTTCCCCGCATAGCGGTTCCCACGATCACCATCGACGGCGAGCACGATCCCTTCACCCCGCCGGGGAACGGCGCTGTGTACCGCGATAAGTTCACGGGCAAGTACCAGCACCGGGTCCTGCCGGTCGGTCACAACGTGCCGCAGGAAGCACCCAGGGCCTTCGCGCAGGCAGTAGCGGACGCCGGCCATCTCTGAACGGCGCCGGCTAACGCAATCACCGCGATTACAATTCCTGCTGTCATGGCTGGGCATGAAGTGGCCGCTGGCCGGGATCTCGCGGTGAGCGCGAGCGGTCCTGGCGTCGCTGCCGGGGTGATCCACGGGAACGTGATCGTCGCGGCAGGGGAGCGGGAGCGAATCGGGCTGCCGGTGCGGCTGGCGCCGCGGCCTGGTGAGCTGGCCGGGCGGGAAGCGCTGCTTGCCGTCCTGCGCGAGCGGCTGTCCGGTGCCGGCGGGCCCGGTGCCGGAGAGCCCGGTGCCGGATCAGCGCCGCGGGTAGTGGCGCTGCACGGCATGGGCGGGGCGGGCAAGACGACGCTAGCGGTGGAGTACGCGCACCGGCACCGGGCCGAGTTCGGGGTGGTGTGGCAGTTCGCCGCCGATGACCGCGCGGTGCTTGAGGCGGACTTCGCGCGGCTGAGCGCGCTGCTGGCCGCGGCGGGAGGGCTGGCCGATCCCAGGGATCCGGTCGGGTCGGTGCACGCGGTGCTGGCGGCCAGCCCGGTGCCGTGGCTGCTGATCTTCGACAACGCGCCGGATCCGGCGGCGGTGCGGGAGTTCCTGCCCGGCGGCGGGCCTGGGCAGGTGCTGATCACCAGCCAGCACGGCCTGTGGCCTGCTGGGCAGGGCGTCGAGGTGCCGGTGCTCGATGGCGAGGTAGCGGCGCTGTTCCTGGTGAGCCGGTCGGGGGACGCGGACCTGGCGGCGGCGCGGGACCTGGCCGGCGAGCTCGGTGGGTTGCCGCTGGCGCTTGAGCAGGCCGCGGCGTACGCGCTGGCTGCCGGGTTGTCGCTGGGCGGGTACCTGGGGCTGTTCCGGCTGCGCCGCGCGGAGTTGCTTGACCGCGGCGAGGTCAGCGAGCACCCGGCCAGCGTGACCGCGACGATCGGGCTGGCCGTGACGCGACTGGAGGAGCACGCGCCGGATGCGGCCGGACTGCTGCGGCTGCTTGCCTGCCTGGCGCCAGAGCCGGTCCCCGTCGGCCTGCTGTTGTCCGATCCGGGCCTGGTCAGCGGCCTGGAGCCGGAAGTGGCCGATGTGCTCGGGCCGCTGCTCGGTAACCCGCTGGCGATGACGGACGCGATCGCGGCGCTGCGCCGATACTCGCTGATCACCCCGGCCGGGGACGCGATGGTGCTGGTGCACCGGCTCGTGCAGGAGATCACGCTCGGCCAGATGCTGGCGGAGGTCGCCGGCCGGTGGCGACATGCCGCCGCTGTCGTGACCGAAGCCGCGATCCCGCCTGAGCTGGCCCTGCCGGGTATGTGGCCGGCCTGCGCGGCGCTGCTGCCGCACGCCACGGTCGTCCTGGACCTGACCGGCGCGGGTATCTGGCGGATCGCCAGCTACGTCGGCTACAGCGGCAGCTACGCCGCTGCCCGCGATCTGTTCCGTCGGATCGCCGAGGCGCATGAGCGCGCGGCGGCTAACGGTGGCGAGCATCGCGATATCTTGGTGGCCCGCTATGAGCTTGCCAGCTGGACCGGGCAGGCGGGGGATGCGGCGGGGGCGCGGGATCTGTTCTCGGCGCTGCTGCCTGATATGGAGCGGGTGTTTGGCCCGGAGCACACATACACGTTGACTGCCCGCCACGAGTTCGCCCGCTGGACCGGGGACGCGGGGAATGTGGCGGGGGCGCGGGATCTGCTCGCGGCGCTGTTGCCCATTGAGGAGCGAGTGCTTGGCTCGGACCACCGGGACACTCTAAAGACCCACCACGAGTTCGCCCGCTTCACCGGGCAGGCGGGGGATGTGGCGGGGGCGCGGAACCTGTTCGCGGCGCTGTTGCCGGCTGAGGAGCGGGTACTCGGCCCAGAGCATTCGTACACCCTGGCGGCCCGCCATCAGTTCGCCACTGTCACCGGGGATGCAGGAGATGTGGCGGGGGCGCGGGATCTGTTCGCGGCGCTGTTGCCGGTTGAGGAGCGGGTGCTTGGCGTGGAGCACCCGTTCACCCTGGCGGCCCGGCATCAGCTCGCCACCTTCACCGGGGATGTGGCGGGGGCGCGGGATCTGTTCGCGGCGCTGTTGCCGGTTGAGGAGCGGGTGCTGGGCGTGGAGCACCCGTTCACCCTGGCGGCCCGCCATCAGCTCGCCACCTTCACCGGGAACGCGGGGGACCCAGCGGGGGCGCGGGATCTGTTCGCGGCGCTGCTGGCCGATACCGAGCGGGTGCTCGGCCCGGAGCACCCGGAGACCCTGAACACGCGCCGCAGCCTCGAGTACTGGACCAAAGAAGCGGGATCAGCAGGGTAGCGCAGTCTGTCAGTGGCCCGCGTGGCTACCCAGCGGAGTCGAGTCGTGACCGACCGTCTAACATTTTTCCTGAAGAAGTTTTTAGCTCGTGCCGATTAGTCCGGTCTGCCATGTACGAGGGCTTAGACGATGGGGGGCGACATGACGGCGGCTGTAAAGGAAAAGGGCGCGGTGATCGTAACCGGCGCAAGCCGGGGCATCGGGGCGGCGATCGCGAAGCGACTGGCCAACGACGGTTACGGGGTGATCGTCAACTACTCATCCGACGCGGACGGCGCAAAGTCGGTGGTATCGGCCATCAACGCCAAGGGTGGCCGGGCCACGGCCGTGCGCGCCGACGTCGCCTCTGAAGACGACGTCGAGGCCATGTTCGAACAGGCTCAGGCGCAAATGGGGCCGCTCACCGCGCTGGTCAACAACGCCGGGTCACTCGGCGAGCAGGCCCGCATCGACGAGCAGCAGGCGGACGACCTGACCCAGCTCATGCGAACCAACGTCGTCGGGTCGATGGTGTGCGCCAAGCACGCGGTCCGGGCCATGTCGACCGCGCGCGGCGGCAAGGGCGGATCGATCGTCACGATCGCGTCGATCGCGGCCAAGGCTCCGGCAGGCGTGAAGGGGACTGTCCCTTATGAGGCAACCAAGGGCGCCCTCGTGACGTTCGCCCGCGGCCTGTCCAACGAGGTCGCACCCGAGGGAGTCCGGTCCAACAGCGTCTCGCCCGGAGTCATCGAGACGAAGATGGCATATCCGGAGGTCCGGAGCCTGGCAGCGCAAACCCCGATGGGCAGGATAGGCCGGCCCGAGGAGATCGCGGCGGCCGTGTCGTGGCTGATCTCGCCGGAGGCGTCGT
The DNA here is from genome assembly GCA_030045175.1 of Streptosporangiaceae bacterium. Classification (GTDB taxonomy): domain Bacteria; phylum Actinomycetota; class Actinomycetes; order Streptosporangiales; family Streptosporangiaceae; genus Chersky-822. The sequence continues at coordinate 7,112 of JASIBM010000098.1, forward strand.
ACGTCACGGGCACCGACATCGAGGTCAGCGGGGGGTTCTGAGCCGCGGGCCGCCAGCGGGCGATCACCTCTTCGCCGGAAGGAGGAAGTGAGATGACGCGCACCCCGCAGGAAGTCATGGCCCATCACAGCCAGGCGCTCCGCGCCGGGAACCTTGATGAGATCGCCGCCGACTTCGCCGATGACGCCGTGGTGATCACGCCCGAGTCCGTGCAGCGCGGCAAGGCCGGTGCCAGGGAGGCGTTCTCGCAGCTACTCGCCGACCTGCCCGACGCCGCGTGGAACACGAAGCGGCATGTTCTGGCCGGCGACGTGCTCTTCCTTGAATGGTCCGCGGACGCCGCGAATTCGCGCGCCGACGACGGCGTCGACACGTTGGTGTTCCGCGACGGCATGATTCAGGCGCAGACGGTCCGTTACACCTTGCAGCCCAAGGCCTGATGCGCACTTTCATGATCGGGGTCGGTCATGATCGGGGTCGTTTGTCAGTTGTGGTAGCTGACAGGCGACCCCGATCATGGTCCGGCGGCGCCCTCGCGGGTAGTACATCGATTGCTGGACGAATGTGACGTCGCCGCGTTCCTTAGCCATCAGCGCCAGCGCAGCCGCCATGTTGTCGCCCACCGACTCGCCGGCGACCGCCATGCGGCTGGCGTCCAGGCCCTTGGACGCCCCGTTGCGCGTGATCCACTGCGCGGCGGCGTAACC
>JASIBM010000099.1 GCA_030045175.1 Streptosporangiaceae bacterium
TGGTCCGGGGGCTGGCCCACGCACTGGCCAGCCAGTCGGCGTCGCCGCGACGCGCCGTGCACCGCTCCACCTCGTAACGGGTCAGGGCTATCCCGATCGGACTCGATCTCAGCGCTGCCACGGCCACAGGATACGGTCTGGCTGTCCCGGCCCTGCCCAGACCGGGCGGTCAGTACGGATAAGTCAGTCATTTTACCGAGATATCGATCGAGCCGACCGCCGATGTCTACCGTGGCTGCACGGCTAGCTCGTCCCGGCGGCTAGCTCGTCCCGGCGGCTAGCTCGTCCCATAGATACGCGGCCGTCTGCGCGCCCTTGAGCAGCAACTCCATGTCGACCCGCTCGTTCGGGGCGTGGATCCGGTCCTCGTCGAGCCCGACGGCGACGAAGACAAGCGGGGCACCGAGGATCTCCGCCAGGTCGGCCTCCGGCCCGCTGCCACCCTCCCTGGTGAACAGGATCTCCTTGCCGAACGCGCGCTGCATGGCGCGCCGCCCGGCTGCCACGGCGGGCGAGTCGAGCGGGGAGAACGACGGACGCACCCCCGGCCCTTCCATGGTGACGACGACGTCAAGCCCTGGCGGCATGCGCTCGGCCGCGAAGTCGCGTAGCTGGCCGGCCACGTCGGCCGGCGCCTGGTGAGCTACCAGCCGGAACGACAGCTTGGCATGGGCCTCGCGCGGGATGATCGTCTTGCCGCCAGGGCCAGTATGGCCGCCCCACATCCCGTTGATCTCCGCGGTCGGCCGTGCCCAGATCCGCTCGAGCGTGCTAAAGCCGGCCTCACCTGACGCGGCCCCGCTGTTGCCCGCCGTGGCCAGCCACGCGTTCTCGTCAAAGGGCAGCCTGGCGAACAGGTCCCGCTCTGCCTGCGTGAGCCCCGCCACGTTGTCGTAGAACCCGGGCAGCATCACCCGGCCGTCGCGATCGTGCAGGTCAGCGAGTATCGCGGCCAGGGCGTGCAGCGGGTTGGGCACGGCACCGCCGAAGGAGCCCGAGTGCAGGTCGCGCTCCGGGCCGTAGACGTCGATCTGAGCGGCGACCACCCCGCGCATGCCGGTGCACATGGACGGGACGTCCGCGGCCCACATCGTGGTGTCCGAGACCACGATGACATCGCAGGACAACCGGTCGCGCTCGCGCCATAGCAGGTCGGCGAAGTGCGTCGAGCCGGACTCCTCCTCACCCTCGATGAGCAGCTTGAGGGTGACCGGCGGGGCGTCGGCTCGGTGCGCGGCCAGCCATGCGCTGGTGCCGAGCGCATGGAACAGCACCTGTCCCTTGTCGTCCGAGGCGCCCCTGCCGAGCAGCAGGCCGCCGCGCTCGACCGGCTCGAACGGCGGTGAGTCCCACTCGCCGAGCGGCTCGACCGGCTGAACGTCGTGGTGACCGTAGATCAGCACGGTGGGCGCCGAGGTGCTGGCCTTGGGGGACGCAGCGTCACCCGGGGACACCCCGGACCCCGATGGCCCAGAACTCCCAGCCGAGCCGGCAGCAGGCCACTCGGCGAACACGGCCGGGAGGCCGGGCTCCGCAGGCGTGCCAGTCTCCCATACTTCGGCGATGGGGAAGCCGGCCTGCCGAAGGTGGCCGGATAGCCAGTGCGCCGAGCGCCGGACGTCGTCGGCGTGGGCCGGGTCGGCCGAGATCGACGGGATGGCCAGCCACTGCTTCAGCGCGGCGAAGAACTCGCCCGCATGCGCGTCAATGTACTCGCGAACGTCAGCGTCCATGGGCGCGACACCTCATCGGGTGGTGGGCTCAGTCGGGGTGCTCAAGGTTACGCTTGTGCGAGCGGTACCGTCGTATCGGCCCGCGCTGGCCGCGGACCACGCAGGTCATGGCGTGAATGCGATGCCGATTGGCCGGACGATCCTGATCGGCTTTCCTGGCGTGTTAGTGCCGGCCGTGAACGGGTCACGGTGCCAGCGAACATGTCCAGCAGGCAGGCAGTCGTGCCGTCCGGGGTGAGCCATCGGCACCGGCGCCCGCTGCGCTCCAGCAGGACACAGGCCGGCGACGGCGTCGTCCGGGGCGCCGTCGCCGTGCTTCGGCTTGGTCACCAGGCTTCTTGATAGATATCTTCGCCGCGGGGCTTGAGCCGGAAGAGGCGTCCGTCGCCAACCCCGCCGTTGACCAGGCGGCCGATGGAGGGGCCGATGACGAGGATGAAGAACCGGCAGGACGGATCAGGGCTGAAATCCCAATAGGTGAGAGCTTCCCCGATGCGCTCACGGAACAGGACGCCCACCTGCTTGCCCGAGGCGACCGACACGCGAGTGATCGAGTAATAGTGCCGGCTGAGGGGCACGCTCGACCCCGTGAGGATCACCGTACGGCCGTCAGGGCTGATCATCGCCTGATCGAGCCCAAACGGGAGCCGCAGCAGCAGCCTGGAGTCGCTGAGCTTCCCGCCGCTGGCGGGATGACTGACCGCCCGCAACTCCCCCCCGAAGCCCGCGCGGCAAGGCGGCGCGTTCTTGCCCTTGACGCACTGCGGATGGGTAAAGAGCGCCAGTTCCTGACCGTTGGCCGTGAGCGACAGGCCCTGGTGTTCGATCGGGTAGATGACCGTGCCAGGCACTCGCGAAGCGCCGTGCCACACGGCGTGAGCGCCCGTCCTCGTGTCGATGACAATGACATCAAGCACGAAGTGGCCGGTCGAGTCCAGGCTCACGGCGACTTCCGAGCCGTCGGGCGTGACAGCGATGCTGTCGACCTGCAACCCGTTCAGCACGCCGCCCCGCACCAGCGAGTAGCCGTCGACCTGGCCAGCGCTCGTGAGCTGGAACCGGTAAATCCGCGACCCGGCTACCTGCGAGGTGAGAATCCGCCCCAGGAACCGCGCGCAGACCATGAAGAACTCCTGATCGTCCGCAGGGACGATCGACGTGATGGCGACGTGCGCCCCCGGCCACGGGCAGGCGACCGTGCCCGTGACCGCCCCGCTCGCGGTGGCCCTGATCACCGTCTTGGTGGGGAAGCCGGAGCTATTCTCGCCCTGCTCGATGTAGAACCGCGGCATCCCAGCGGGCAGGCCGGCGTAACTGGCCGGACCACGCACCGAGCCCGTGGTGGCCACGGCAACGGCCGCGCCGATGCAGAGGACCAGCACGGTGGCCGCGACCCCGGCGAGCAACGTCGCGGCCCGGCGCTTGACCGCCCGGCGACGGACGGCCTGCGCGTTCAGCCTGCGCAGCGGGTCGCCCGCGGCGATGTTCATGAGTATCCGCAACTGACTCTCCATTTCGCTCACCGGGATATCGCTCACAGGGATGTCGCTCATAGGGCATCGGTTTTCATCAGCTCGGCCAGCCGAGGATCTTCCCGCAATTTGGCCAGCGCCTTCGACATCGTGCTCTTGACCGTTCCGACCGCGCAGTCAAGTACCTGCGCGACCTGCGTTTCCGGCAGATCGTCGAACACCCGCAGGACAAGGACGGCTCGCTGGCGATCGGTCAGCGAGCCGAGCGCGCCCCGAATGGCCATGCGCACGACGACGTCCGCAGCCACGTCCCCTGGCACCGGGTACTCGGGCAACTCCGCCATGGCGCGCTCGCGACGCCACCCGCGGCGGTTCCAGGTCAGCCAGGTGTTCACCATGACCTTGCGCACGTAGACCTCGGGATCGTCGCGCCGCCTGATCCGCTCCCAGTGCGGCCACGACCGCACCAGTGCGGTCTGGACCAGATCCTCGGCCAGCGCCCAGTCGCCAGTCAGCAGCCAGGCCGTCCGCTGCAGCGCTCGCTCGCGCGCCTCGACGAATTGCACGAACCCCTCGGACTCGGCGTCCACCGCACCTCCGGCCAACGACCCTCGATAGGCATGACTACCTCGGATCTGGCAAAGGTTCACCCCGACCGCCGACTTCGCGAGACTGGCCCAGGCGAGACTGGCCCAGGCGAGACCGGCCCAGGCGAGATCGGCCCAGGACTGGCTGGACGATCCCATGTGCCACGAGCCACGTCAGGCGCTACAGCGGGGCGCGCAGCTGCGCCTGGCCGCCTACATCCGCAGCCAGGCGCAGCCTCAGGATCCCGCGAGCATCAAGGGCACTGCGGGTACTTACTGGTTCAGCTTACGTTTCAACCTCGCCCTGCGAAGCAGTGCTCGGATTAAAACGTAAGCTCAGTACCGGGTGCTCTCCGTCAGCGGACTCAGATACTCGTCCGACAGTTCGGGCCCCAATCATCGACGATCTTGGAATGATGCGTCGACTCGACGAGCGCGATGCAGACCTCGCTGCCATACACATTAGGATTGGTAACGAAGGTCGTGGCGCTATCCAGGAGATTTATGCTGCCCTTCACGAAATTCTGGAATACTCGTGCGCCGCCATCATAAGAATAAACCTGAGTTCTCATTTCCAGGCCGGTGTGACCCGTAGCGATTTCGCCCTGTACGTGGTGTATGCAGCTACCCGAATGACCGACCTGCAGGCGAAGGCCGTGAGTACTGCGGTGAGCGGGTGTGACAGATGGGGACCCGCACGTAGTGTCTGGCGCGTCAGGCCTGCGAAGGTGCTGCAGTGACACCGTCTTGGCCGACCTTGCTGGCGCATGCCCCGCCGCGGCGGCACTCGGCGCCGCCGCCAGCATGCCGACAGCCGGAGCGAGGCCGACAGCACCCAGCGCGTACCGAACCTTCTTCACGGTGACCTCCTCTGCTTCCGATGCTTCCGACCCCGCGCCACGCCCATTGCCACAAGCGCCGCTTTTGGGACATCATAGACGCCTCGGCCATTCCAGACAAGACCTGAGGAAGGGTCGCCTCACCTGTCGAACTAGGCGAAGATCGGCCAAGCACTGGCGGGTGCGGCATATGGTACGTACCGTATGCCGCATCTACCGCACCTGCCGCGCGTCGCCAGGTCCGCTCGGGTCGTTACGCCTCGGCTGGCACGCCGTCGATCAGCGCGGCCAGGCCGGCCGCGTCGAGCAGGTCGGCCGGCCGCACCGTCAGGTCATCGCGCACGTAGTAGAACGCGGCCCGCACCCGCTCAAGCGGCACGCCGGCCAGCGCCGCCCAGGCCAGCCGGTACGTGGCGAGCTGCACGGCAACGGCCCGTTCGTCATGGCCGGTGCGTGGCGGCCGGCCGGTCTTCCAGTCCACGATGTCGAAGCTGCCATCGGGCGCGTCGGCGAACACGGCATCGATGCGGCCACGGATCAGCCGGTCGCCGATCCTGGTCTCGAACGGCACCTCCACGTCGACCGGCCAGCGCTGCCCCCAGGCGCCCGCCTCGAACGTGGCCTTCAAGCTAGCTAGGCCAGCGTCATCTGCGACCAGGTCGGCGTCGCTCGCCCCGGCCAGCTCGTCCCGGTCGATCAGCCGCAGCTCGCCGAACCTGTCCTCAAGCCAGCGGTGGAACGCGGTCCCGCGCCGCGCGGCTGACGCCGGCGGGCCGGGCATCGGCCGCCTGATGCGGGCGGCCAGCCCGGCCGGATCCTCGGCGATCGTGACCAGCGCGGACACGCCGAGCCG
>JASIBM010000100.1 GCA_030045175.1 Streptosporangiaceae bacterium
TTGTACCCGACGGCGAGGCAAAGAACCACCGCGCTGGCGATGCCAGAGCCAGTCACCACCCACTCAGGCCAGAACCACGGATCCGGCCGGTACCGGCTGCGCGACACCCGGCGCCCGCCGAGCACTAGCCCGGCCACGCAGAGCGCGGTTCCAGCGGCGAACCCGCCGATCCCGAGCGCCCGCGGCACTGCCGGGTCGAGCAGCCCGTATCCGCCTGCGCACAGGCCAGCCAGGCCAGCCAGCAGGAATGCCGCGGTCAGCCGCCGGGCGGCCCGGCTCGCGCTGCCGGTGCGCCCGTACCCACGCGCGTCCATGGCCGCGGCGAGCATGAGCGACCGGTCGAGCGCGTCGTGCAGGACCGGGATCGCGATGGCCCGCATGGCGCCGAGCCTGCGCCGGTCGGTCCCGCGCAGCCGACGAGCGCGGCGCACCCGTCCCACGCTGTCAACCAGCTGTGGTGCCACCGTCAGCGCCACCGTCACCGCCACGCCCAGCTCGTACAGGGCGCCCGGCAGCACCCGGAGCGCGCGCTTCGGGTTCGCCAGGGTGTTCGCCGCGCCGACACAGCACAGCAGGCACGCCAGCCTGGCCCCGTCCGCGGCGGCTGCCAGCACCGCCTCGGCCGATACCGGCCCGCCAATCCGGACTCCCGAGTACCAGCTAGGCATCGGAATGACCGGAAGCGTGAACAAGACATGTGAGCCGGCTGTCGCACCGGTGGCGAAGATCACGCTGAACGCGATCCTGATTCCTATCACCAGGCCGGCCATGATCAGATAGAAGCGGTAGCCGCGGGCCCACGGGGCCTCGGATCGCCGCAGCGTGACGACCAGGCCAAGCACGGCGAATATCAGCGCGAGCAGCAACGGGTTGCTGGTCCGGCTGGCCGCCGTGGCCAGCCCAAGCGCCCATCCCCACCAGGCCACCGGATGCAGCGCTCTCGGCAGCCGGCCGCGTAGCACGGTGTCTTCCCGGGCCAACACCGCGGCCAGGTCACTCACCGGGCCACCCGGCGCCGCCGCCGCGCCCCGCCGGCCGCGAGGACCCCGAGCGCCACCACGATCGCGGCCGTGATGACGGTCGGCTCATACGAGCCGCGATCAGCGGGCTGGCTCATGCTGACGGGCGGGGCGTTGACGACCGGCGGGATTCCGGTCCCGGCCGCGGTGGTCGCGTCCGCGAGCAGCAGCCGGACCTGGGCCGGGCTGAACTCCGGCACCGCCGATCCGGCGGCGCCTGCCACGTTGGTGGCACCGAAGATCCACAGGCTGATGCTCCCGGGGGGCGGCTGGTAGCTCATCGCGCCGACCTGGCTGTAGCTCCAGGTGCGCTGACCGGGGCCGGCCTGCCAGTACGTCCAGTACGCGCTGGCCGGCGGGGTGTTCACGCACGCCTGCTGCGCCGGCGTCGGGTACTGCGTCCCGTGCCGGAACCCGGCGTATCCGATCCGGCAGATGAACCCGGGTCCGTCGTGCACCGTGCCGCTCGTGGACCAGCCGCCCTGGTTAAGCAGCGCGTAGCCGGTCGTCGGCGTGCTGCCGCAGCCGCGCAGCAGCGGACCGCCCCAGTGGCTGAAGTCGACAAGCACGGTCGCCCCCGACGAAGCGGTGCAGTCGCTGACCGACCGGGCCGCGGCGAAGGCCGCCGGGCTGGCCAGCAGCACGAGCCAGGTAGTCACCACGACGGCGCTGGCCGTGGCCAGCCACGGCAGCTTGCGAGCGATCACGACGTGATCCGGTCCGTCGGCTGGCTCACCAGCCGGCCCGGCGCCGGACGGCTCGTCCGGCGCGAGCGCAGCACCAGGGCACCCGCGGTGATCGCGACGGCGACGAAGAGCACCGCGGTCACCAGCCACCAGCCAGACCCGGTTCCAGCGGATCGCCGGGTCGCGCGCTGGCCCAGATCGCGCGACAGCGCGCCGAACGAGACGCCGGTAGCGCCGCCGACGGCCTGGGTGCTGGCGCGGACATTGGAGCCGGGCTGGCCGGCGTAGGCGTTGAACCCGCCGTCCCTGTTCTGCTCTCCTGCCAGGAAAGCGAGCGCCGAGCGGATCTGCCCGTGGTACCGCGCGGCCCGCAGGCTGAGCGCCTGAATCGCCAGCCCGGCCGAGTTCACCGACAGGCCGCCAACGCCGTGGAAGCCGCCGGAGGGTGCCTGCTGCCTGGCGATCCAGGCCACCCCGGAGGTGACGTCGGCGGTGGCGACCGGGCCGTGGGCGAGCGCCAGGGCCATAACCGCCATGGCCGTGCTGTCGACATCGGCGTCGTGGCTGTCAGGAATGAGGCTGGGAAAGGATCCGTCGGCGTTGCGCAGGTGCTCGAGGAAAGCGATCGGCGTGACCGCCTCAGCGGACTGGCCCGCGCGTAGCTGGGCGATAATGCCGAGCGCCTGGTCAAACACCGAGGTGGCATAGGCGTAGTTGCCTGGCCCAGCGCACGGGCCGGTCACCGTCCCCGACGCCCGGCGGCACACGGAGGCGTCGAGCGCGGCGATCAGATCGTGCCCTCCGAAGTGCCGCGGATTGTCTCCGACGACCTCAGCGAGCAGCGCTTCCTTGCCGATGGCGCCGCTGCTTGCGAGCCGGGTTCCGATCCCGGTCCAGCTATTGACGGTCCGCCCGGACTGGTCTTTCCCTTCGTCGTCGATGAAGTCGACGATTTTCCGCAGCGCCCCAATGTCCTTACCGGTCGCGGCTATGGCCAGGGCGCCATCAATGGTCATGCCGAAATCCGCGAAGCGCGGCGCGGCCTGGTAATAGTGACCGTCGATCAAATTGGCGGGGGATATCAGGTAAGCGGTGCCTTTCGTGAGGTCGGGGACCCGCTCCCGGCTGCCGGATGCGAGCACGGGAACAGGCGCCAGGACGGCAAGCGCTGCCCAGGCGGCGACGGCCAGCGACCCGGTCAGCCTGGCGGCACGGGCGACCCGCAGCCTGCGGGCTGATGCGAGCGGCATGACTCTCCCTGGGGCGGCACACGGATCAGCGAAACCCCAGATCCGCCCGGCCCGCAGGTGAAACCTGAACGTTTCGCGCCGTGGTCCACGACGACGCTGAGACGATTGCGCGGTCACGTCAGGTGCTCCGACTCGCCCGCGCTGATGGCGGGCCCACGGCTGCGGGCCAGTGCCGGAGTCTGACCGGCTTCCCCTGATCGCGCTGCCCATCTGATCACACCGGGCCTGCCCCGGTCAACGCGGCCTGCCCCGGTCAACGCGCCGTGTCGACACGCGCCCGGCCGTGCGGATTGACACGCGCCCGGCCGTGCGGGAAAGTGACGACTGGCACCGCCAGCACAATTGAACAGGCGAGACGGTGGGGGAAGTCCGGTGGAGATCCCGGCGCTGACCCGCAACGGTAAGACGGCGGTCGCACTGCGACCCCGTGAGCCCGGTTACCCGCCGATCCTCGCGTCACCGCTCCCCTACCTGTCGTGGTCCGCAGGCCGGAGCCTGGGCTCCGCGCGGGTCCGGCCCCGGTCCTCAGCCGGACCGGAAAGGCCGCCGGATGATTCGCCGCCGAGCTTTGATCATCAGCCTGCCGCTGACATTCGCGATCGGTTCAGTCGCCGTCGCCTCGCCGGCCGTGGCAGCGCCGGCCGTGCCGACGGCCCGCCAGGCCGCCGCAGGCTGGCTCGCCCGCCAGATGACCGATCGCAGCCATTTCACCGAGGTTTTCAGCGGTGTCACCTACCCCAACCAGGGCGGGACCATCGACGCGATCTTCGCGTTCGCGGCGACCGGCACAGCGAACGACTACGGCGCCCGGGCTATCGCCTGGCTGGGACGGCTGCACGTGCTGTCGAACTACATCGGCAACGGCACCACAAGTTCCTACGCGGGTGCCACCGCGAAGCTGGCACTGGCGGCCGAGGTCACCGGGCTCAACCCGGACCGTTTCGGGAATGCCAAGAAGGTCAACCTGCTCGCCCGGCTGGCCAAGCTGCTCACCAAGTCGGGCCGGTATTCCGACCATTCCTCATACGGCGATTACAGCAACGCGTTCAGCCAGTCGCTGGCCATCCTGGCGGTCAGCAGGCACGGCCACGTTCCGGCCAGCGCAGTGAATTTCCTGGTCGCGAGCGAGTGCCCGAACGGCGGTTACCCACTCAACTTCGGGCAGGCGACCTGCACCGCCGATCCGGACGCGACCGGCATGGACGTCCAGGCCCTGCTCGCCGTCGGGCGGCGGCACGCGGCCGAGCGTGGCCTGCGCTGGCTCGCCAGCGTGCAGCGGGCCAATGGCGGCTTCGCCACCTCGGCATCGGCCGCGCCGAACGCCAACAGCACCGGGCTCGCCGGGGAGGCGCTCGCGGCAGGAGGATGGCTGCGCCGGGCCGCGCTCGCCAGGAAGTTCCTGCTAAGCCTGCAGGTCGGCTGCGCGGGCAAGGCCAGTAAGCGGGGCGCCATCGCCTACAACCGCGCTGGCTTCGCCAAGAGCACCGCGATCAGCGCCACCGCTCAGGGGATACTCGGGCTGGCCGACATCAGCCTCGCGGTGCTGAGTTCCCACGGCGCCGGCGACGGCGCCCCGCGACTGGGCTGCGCGTCATGACCGCCCGTGGACTGCGCGGCATGACCGCCCGCCAGCCGGCGCTGCGGATGATCGTGATGAGCGTCTTGCTCGCGGCCGCCCTTCTCACGATCACGGCGCGGGCGACAGCCGCTTACGCGGCCGGATGCGGCAACAAGGAAGTCACCGTCGTCGTCGACTTCACCAAGCTGCACGGCACGGTCAAGACCGGCTGCGACCGCCAGCTGCCTTCCAACGGCCTGGTCGCCCTGCAAAAGGCCGGGTTCACCTACACGTTCGTCCCGCACCAGCCAGGATTCATCTGCACCATCGATCACCGGCCGAATCCGTGCAACGGCGCGCCCGCCTCCGCCTACTGGTCCTACTGGCACGCCCGGCCGCACGGGAAATGGATGTACAGCAACCTCGGCGCCGGCAGCTACCACCCCAAGCCTGGCTGGGTTGAAGGCTGGGCCTTCGGCGACGGCAAACCTCCCCGCATCTCGCCCCCATGACGCGCCCGCGCCGCTGGGCCGCTTGACATACTGGTCGTCATGGATACTGGCAGCGGTCCAGACGCGGACAATCTGGATCGCCTGCGTGACCTGTGCGCTGACCTGGCTGCGGAACTCGGTAATGGCCAGTTGCTCGCCTGGGTTGATGAGAGCGTTCCTGCTGCCGTGCCGGATGTGGTATTCGGCATGGTGAGCGCGGCCGGCCTGCTGGCCGACAGCGACCCCATGGGCAGGAATCCGGCCCGCTCGCCGCTTCGGCAGAAAGCTGGCGTTCCCGCCGACGCAGACGAGCTGTGGAGCCGGATGTGGGAGGTTGATGAGCCGACCGCGATCGAACTGCTGATCAGCCTGGAAGCCAGCAGCGCCAGGGACCGCTCGCACCGCGCTCGCCGGCTGCGGCGCAACCAAGACGATCCAGGGGACATCTTCGCTGAACTGGCACGCCTGACCGGACCGGGCACCCGCTGGTGGACAAACACCGATCTCACCACATGGAATCCCGTCACCCAGCACACCTTCGACGCCATGATCGTTGGCGCGGGCAACGGCCTCGTCGTCACATTGATCGCGTTCGAAGGCGGCTGATCGGCTTCCCGCCCGCGTAGCCGACGCCGCCGCGCTATGCGGCCCGGGATTGCCCGATTCACCCTTTGTGCCCGGCTGACTGGACCTCGCGCTGACACCGTGGAGTTGGCGTAGGGAGCGCCGCGCTCGCGGCCTGCAAAGGAGGTAGTTCCGGCCTCAAGCTCCGGGAACTACCTAGGCTGGACAAGCGGTATCGGCTTCAGGGTCAGGGCCGTCGCTGGCCTGGAGAGGTGCGCATGGTGCTGGTCTACTTGATGCGGCACGGCGAGGCGGACTTCAAGCCGATCAGGGAGCGAGGCTGGCCGGGTGCCGCCGCGGACCTGGCGCCGCTGTCCGGTCTCGGGGTTGAGCAGGCGCGTCACGCGGCTGACGGTCTGGTGGGCGCCGGCCTCACGGCGGTTGTGGCCTCGCCCATGACCCGCGCCCTGCAGACGGCCGCGATCGTCGCGGTACGCCTGGGGCTGCCGCTGAGCGTGCAGTTCGACCTGCGCGAATGGCTGCCCGATAACACATTCAGCTGGCGGTCCGCCGATGACGTGCGCGCCGCGGTGGACGATTTCGATGCCCACGGCGGGGAGTGGCCTGAGGGGACGACGCGTTCCTGGGAGCCGCTGTCGCAGCTGCGGGCGCGATGCTCGGCCGCGCTCCGGACTGCCATCGCCGGGCTGCCTGGGCATGAAGTGATCATCATCGTCTGCCACGGAATGGTCATCTGGTCCCTAACCGGTGAGCGGGAGACCCGACCGGGCCAGTGGCGAACCATCTCCATTCCGCATGACCGCCCGGCTAGCCCGGCCGGGCCGTAGCAGCGTCCCGAGCAAGAGCCTGCGGCCTGAACTGGTGATGTCGCCGCGCTATGCGGGCTGCACGTGCAGGGTGAGGGTGTGGTAGTTAGCGGAGTCGACGGTTCCGCCCGCTATGACCATTGCCTTGCCGTGCTTGTCCACCCCGATATTGAGCTCGATCGTCGCGTCCTGGAGGTCGAACCGCGGTTCGGAGACCGCGGCATCGCGGGCCGCGGAGCTGATCGTGGCTATCGCGTCGGCCAGCTGGTCGCTGACCGGGCTCATCAGCTCGATGGCCGGGGGATGGGGTGTCAGCGACATCGTGAGCGTCTGGACCTGGCTGCGGACGTAGCTGCCGGACAGTTCCAGGGCGTGGAAGCTCACGTCCACGCCCGGGCCGCCGCTGAGCGTGGTCTTTAGCTGGAGGTCGGCGCGGGTGACGACGATGTCCGGCGCGCGCAGCTGCGCCTCCTGGATGGCCTTCTTGAGCTGCCGCACGACGTCGGCGAACTGGTCTGACGAGTTCATCGCGGCCTCCTAGTAAACCCTGACCATGATGGTGTGGTAACCGCGGTACACGTGGGCGCGCAGCGCTTCGCACTGTTCGGATTGCCACAGCGGCCCGAGCTCGGTGTCCAGGTCGGCCAAGATACCCGCGTCAATCCGGGCGAGCTGGTTCGGGTCGCAGAAGAGCAGGGCGAACGACGATGGGACGAACCTGGTGAAGTAACCGAGCATCTGCTCGGGTGACACGAATCCCGCGCCGGCCTCGAATGGCTGATACTGCGGCAGCGGGGTGGCCATGAGGCCCACGGCCAGCCCGACCGTCCGGGCGTCGTTGCGGACCTCAACGGGAAGACCCAGTTGCTCCAGCCGCTCAAGCACCGTCGAGTACCACCGGCGCTGCCGCTCGATCAGCGGCAACGAAGCGGCGGCCAGCTTCGGGCGGCTGCCCGCCGCGTCAGGGTCAAAGCCCGTGTCGCAAAAGCCGATGGCCGGGATCGGAATCTCCGGGGCTGGCGCCTGCCCGGTGAGCACGGCCTGCACGTGATGGCCGATCACCATCAGCAACACCTTCGTCCAGGCCGCGGCCATGGCCACCCGCGGGGCAGCCCAGCTGGTCGATGGCTCGGGGAACCGAGGGTCCGGCGTGTCGATCACGCCGGACGACACCACCGCCGGCGTAGGGCCGCCGGGGACGCCACGGCTTGAGGAGTCAAGCAGCCGCCCCTGACCGTCGGTCGCCCCCACCGCTATCACCCATGCCGGGCGGGCCAGGAACTGCAAGGTATCCAGCGCCGGGCCACGATTGCCTGCGGCGACGACCACCGGCACTCCGCACTGCCTGGCGACGTCGGTCGCCACGTACAGCGGATCCGGGTCGCCTTGGGCCGAGGGAAGCTGCCGCACCGGGCCCAAGCTCAAGCTGAGCACGTCGGCCCGGTGCACCAAGCAGTGATCGATGCCCTGGAGCAAGCGCACGTAGCCGACGTCATACGACTCCCGGACCGCCACCGGCTGGCCCAGATCCGGCCGAGCTGACCCGTGCGCCACTGCCACCATCGGGAGCCGCGCGAATACCGGGGCACCTTGAGCCGGGGCAGGGCGAGGACGACCCGGGGCGTACACGATGATGTCCCAGTCCCGCACCCGGCCCCCTACCCCGCGCCACTCCCCAGCCCGCGGTCCGTCATGGCATGGCGGATCCGGACGTCCTATCGCCTCGCCGACGGGCGGCGGTCTATCGCGGCCACGATGATCGCCGCGAAGATCACGGCGAGGACGAAGCCCACGATCAGCGAGTAACGGTAGTGGAGCCCGATGGTATAGCGGGCGAACAGTCCGCCAAGGAACGACCCGACCAGGCCGGCCAGAGCGGTCCGGAGCAGGCCGATCCGGTTCGGGCCAGGCACAAGCAGGCGCCCAAGCCCGCCGATGATCAGTCCGCCGATCGCCAGCCATATCAGCATCACGAGCATGCCTTCATGCTACGTGCCTCCCGTGCCCGCGATGCCGCTGCGCCTCAAAGCTGCCGCACCTGTTCGGCTGATGCGAGACTTGTCCCCGCCGGAATCAGCCAGCTGGAGGGAGATGCGGTGTCGATCAGCATGAGCCAGGCCGAGCGGGAGGCGTTCCTGGCGGGCCTGCACGTCGGCGTGCTCACCGTGGTGGCCAGGGAGGGCAGGGGACCGCTGGCAATACCCGTGTGGTACGGCTACAGCCCGGGTGGCCTGGTCAGCGTGACCACGGGCGGGACCAGCCGGAAGGCCAGGGCCATCGCCGCGGCAGGCCGGTTCAGCCTGTGCGCGCAGGATGAGGCGCCGCCCTACAAGTACGTGACGGTAGAAGGCCCGGCGGTCATCGAGCCCGCCGATCTGACCGAGCGGATCGCCATCGCCCGCCGTTACCTCGGCATCGAGGGCGGCGATGCCTTCATCGCCGCGAACCCCGATGCCGACGACGTGACCATCCGGATGGTACCTGAGCACTGGCAATCCGCGGACTTCAGCAAGGCCGGGGGCTGATCGGCCGCGGGCTGATCGGCCGCCGGCTGATCGGCCGCGTGCTGGTTCGCTGCCGCCCGCCTGGCACCAGACTGGCGCTTTGCCAAGAAGCGATATATCTTGACTAGGAGGACGCGGACAACGGCGGGAGGCAGCATGTCGGCACCACAACTTCGCAATGACCAGCCGGTCCTGACCGGGAAGGACGAGCTCGTCGTCTCGGGCGCTGCCATGTCCCACGTGCCATGGGCCGCCGCGGGTTCGGCCGGCGCCGTTGTGGCCGGCGCCGATCTCGTGCTCCACGTCATCGGCGGCCACATCGGCCTTGGCAGCGTGAGCAGTTCCCTGTCGGCAGGAACCGTGGCGCTGTTCGCCGTGGCAGGCGCTGGCGCGCTGGCGCGCAAGCGCGCGGGACGTGCCGCGCGGTGGGCACGGGAGAACCCCTGGCGGTTCGCGATCCTGCCCGGCGCCGCGACGGCTGTCGTCGTGTTCGCGCTCTCGGTCCTGCTGGGCAGCAGCGGGGTAATCGGCGGCGTCTTCACCTCCGTATGGCACGGTGCGATCGCCTACGGGGTGACCGGCCTGACCGGCGCGATCGTCGGCTCGCCCAGGCGCTCACGGCGTACCGGCTAGGCGGGTCCTATCTAGCTGGCAATCAGTCCCGCGCCTGGTAATCGGTGGGGTGCGCCTTAAGGCGCACGAGCCGGGCGCCAGGTGAGTTTGCCGCCAGCTTGTCCCGGGCAAGGGGTAGGGGTTCATCTCCCCCGCCTGGGGACCTGAGCCGACAGCACGCCAGAACGGGGACTGGCCATGCGACTTGTCGTGAACCTGACCAGGTGTGAGGGTTACGCGCAGTGCGCGTTCCTTGCTCCCGACGTGTTCCAGATCCGCGGCGAGGAGGCGCTGTGGGACGACCCGGACCCCGACGAGGACCAGCATGACAGGGTCCTGCGGGCGGCGGCGGCCTGCCCGGTGCAGGCCATCCGGGTTGACCGGATCGAAGCCAGGGACGCCGTGGCGCAAGCGTCGCAGGCCGCGGCGACCTCAGGCGAGGCTACCGTGCCATCGCAGCCGGTCCCGCCGCAGCGGCCAGCCGGAGCGGGCCCGGTGGCCATGCGAGAGGCGGCGATCGGGGCATTTCGGCGGTCTGGCCGCATCGTGATCGTCGGCGCCTCGCTGGCCGGCCTGGCCGCGGCCGAGGTGCTGCGGCGCGAAGGCTTCACCGGCTCGCTGACCATAATCGGGGATGAGCCCGCTCAGCCCTACGACCGTCCGCCGCTGTCCAAGCAGGTTCTCGACGGGTTGGTGCCCGCAGATCGCACCGGGCTGCCCGGGGTCGGCGACCTCGGAGCGCGGTGGCTGCTCGGCGTGCCGGCTACCGGTCTCGACCTGGTCGGCAGGCAGGTGCTCCTGGGCGACGGCGGCGCCGTCGAGTACGACCGGCTGCTGATCGCCACGGGTACTCGCGCCCGGCCGTGGCATGACCAGGCCGAGGCCGCGCTCGACGGCGTGTTCGTGCTTCGCTCCAGCGACGACGCGGCGGGCCTGCGCCAGCGGCTGGCTGGCCGGCCCCGCCGGGTGCTTGTCATCGGCGGCGGGTTCACCGGCTCCGAGGTGGCCTCGGCATGCCGGGACCAGGGCCTGGCTGTCACGGTCGTCGAGCGGGGGGTGGCGCCACTGGTGGGCGCCCTGGGCGGCGTGATCGGTCAGGTGGCCGCCGACCTGCACCGCGCGCACGGCGTCGACCTGCGCTGCGGCGTCACCGTCAGCTCCCTGGAGGGAGATTCCGGCGGGCGGCTGCGCCGGGCCCACCTGTCCGACGGCAGCGTCGTTGACGCCGATGTGGCTGTGGTGGCGCTGGGCGCGGTCCGCAACACCGAATGGCTGCTCGGATCACGCCTGGCAGTCAGCCCCTGGGGCGTGGCCTGCGATGCCGGCTGCCGGGCGTTCGACCTCAACGGGGTGACCGGAGACGACGTCTTCGTCGCCGGGGACGTGGCGCGCTTCCCGCACCCGTTGTACGACTACCAGTTCCTGGCGCTCGAGCACTGGGGCAACGCGGTCACCCAGGCCGAGGCCGCCGCCCACAACATGGTCAGCCTCCCGGCCGACCGGTGGGCGCACCTGGCCACCCCGGTGTTCTGGTCCGCGCAGTTCGGCACCAACATCAAGTCGGTCGGGGCGCCGACCTTCGCCGACCAGGTCATCATCGCCCAGGGCTCGGTGCCCGAGCGCCGGTTCGTGGCCGTCTACGGGCGCCAGGGGCGCGTGACCGCCGCGGTCGCGTTCGACCAGGGCAAGTGGCTGGAGTTCTACCAGCAGATGATCGAGGCGGCCGCGCAGTTCCCGCCCGGGTTCCGTGCCGTCGACCAGCCGGACGACCGGCAGCCGGTGCCGGCCCAGATTGACAAGAAGATCAGCGAGTTCCACGCCACCGTCGCTGTGACCGGCCACGATCCGAGCGAGCGCCGCGCGGAGCTGATCAGCCAGTACTGACCGGCCGGCCACCGCACGTGGACCACGGCAGCCGGGCCGGCGGGGAGTTCACGAAAGGCTTCGCCATGGCACAGCCCAGCATCTTCGACCAGATACTCGATCCCGCCAACCGGGCCAACCCCTACCCTCTCTACGCCGAGCTGCGCAAGACGCCGGTGACGAGGCAGGACGACGGCACCTACGTTGTCAGCACCTATCACGAGATCGTCGCGCTGCTGCACGACCCGCGGGTCAGCTCCGATCCGCGCAACCACCCCGAGATGCATGGCACCAGGCCGGCATCGGAAGACGGGCAACCCGAGCTGCCGCTATCTTTCATCAGCCGCGACCCGCCCGACCATGACCGGCTCAGGGACATGGCGATGCGGCCGTTCGGACCGCCCCATACCCCAGGGCGGATCGAGGGCTTGCGCCCCTGGCTGACCGAGCTCGCCACGGGCCTGATCGACCACTTCGCGGGCAAGGACCGCGTCGACATCGTCGACGACCTCGCCTACCCGCTGCCTGTGACCGCGATCTGCGAGCTGCTCGGCGTCCCGCTCGAGGACCAGCCGCGCTTCCGCCAGTGGGCCGACGCGATCGTCGAGAACATCGACCCCACCACGGGAACGTTCGAACAGCGCATGCGCAGGCGCGACCAGGTGAACGCCGAGCTGGCCCAGTACTTCAGCGGGCTGGCCGATGCCCGCGCCCGCCAGCCGGGCGGCGACCTGATCTCCGGGCTGCTCACCGAGAGCGGACCGCATGGGCAGATGCCACGCGATGACCTGCTGATGACCGCCGCGCTGCTGCTTGTCGCTGGCCATGAGACCACAGTCAACCTCATCACCAACGGCATGCTCACCCTGCTGCGGCACCCGGGCATGATCGACCGGCTGCGCGACGAACCCGCCCTGATCGTCGGGCTGGTCGAGGAACTGTTGCGCTATGAGCCACCGGTGCACATGCGGACCAACCGCGCCACGCTGGCCGATATCGACATCGCAGGCACCACCATTCCCGAGGGCTCGCCGCTCGCGCTTGTGCTCGCCGCAGGCAACCGCGACCCGCGCCGCTTCGGTGACCCGGACCGCTTCGACCCCGACCGCACCGATAACCAGCACCTCAGCTATGGCAGCGGCATCCACTACTGCTATGGCGCCCCGCTGGCCCGGGTCGAGGCGCAGGTCGCGCTGCCTGAACTGGCCCGCCGGATGGTCAATCCCCGCCTGGTCACCGACCCGCCGCCGTACCGGTCCAGCCCGGAACTGCGCGGGCCCCGCCACCTCCTCGTCACCTGCGACGCCGTCGTCCCGGCGGCGCATGAGGCGGCCAGGGCAGCGTCACCAGGGCTGCCGGCATAAGCGGGCAAGCGTCACGTCGCGTAGAGCGTGCTGCGGTTCTCGTGCAGCTTCTGCGATAGCGGCGGTGCCGCGTACTCGTCGGTGACGACCTCGATGTAGGAGGCTGAGCCGTTCTGGCCCGCCTGCCGCAGGGCCTGGTCAAGCTCGCCGCAGGTGGTGACGCGGGTGGTGAACCAGCCGTCGCAGCCGAGGGCGTGCGGCAGTTCGGAGTATCGCCACGCGGCCAGGTCGTTGTAGGCGATGTCAGGGTCCCTGCACAAGAGCCGCTCGGTCAGGTAGCCGGAGTTGTTGAGCACGAAAACCGTGGGCTTCAGCCCGCGGCGGCCCATCTGGCTGATCTCCTGAGCGGTGAGCTGGTGGGATCCCTCCCCGGTGAACAGGACGACGCGGCGGTCAGGGGCGGCGACGCTCGCGCCGAACGCGGCCGGGGTGGCCCAGCCGATCGCGGCCCAGAGGCTCTGGTTGTGGAAGGTCGCGCCCTTCGGCATCCGGGCGAAGGCCAGGCCCGTCGAGGAAGTCCCGCTCTCTGCTATGACGATGTCGTTTGGCTGCAGGAACTCGGCCCAGCGCGGATACAGCGCTTCGGCCGTGATGGCGTCGCCGGCGTTGCCGGTGGCCGGCCCGAGCGAGGCCGGCCGCAAGGACGTCTGGCTGTCGCGGCGCCTGACCCGGCTGGCGAGCGAGCCGAGGATGTCGCCCATCTCGACGTCGCCGAACTCCTGCTGGCCGACGCGGGTGTAGTGATGCTTGATGGCGATCGTCTTCCTCGGGTCCAGGCGCGCGGTGAACGCGCCGGTGTTGAAGTCGGTCATGAGCGTCCCGATGGTCACGACCTGATCGCACGACTCGACGTACGCGCGCACGTCGGGGTTCATCAGCCTGCCGTCGTACATCCCGATGAAGGACGGCTGCTGCTCGTCAAGCACCGACTTGTCGCCGAACATCGTGGCGAACGGGATGCCGCTGGCGTCGACGAAGGCCTGCACCTGCGACTGCAGCCCGATGCGCTTGGCCAGCATTCCGGGCAGGACGCACGCGGCGCCCGCGCTGGCCAGGGCAGACAGGATCGCCTCTGTGGCGTTCCTGACGTTGTCCGGGTTGCTGCGCGGTGGGTCGAGCGGCCGCCCGGACCCGAGGACCTCGGAGTCAGCGACATTGGCCGGGATCGCCAGGTAGGCCGGCCGCCGGTGGTATAGCGCCTGGGCGATCAGCCGTTCGGTTTCGTAGGCGGCGTTCTGCGGGCTGATGATCGCCCTCGCGCAGACGACGGGATCGGCCATCTTCGCGAAGAAGTCGAACTCGCCGTTTCCCAGGGTGTGGTGAACCAGCTCACGCTTGTGCTGGGCGGTTGTTGTCGGCATGCCGATCAGGTGGAAGACGGGCAGGTTCTCCGCGTACGCTCCGCCGACGGCGCTGATCGCGCTGAGCTCACCGACGCCGTACGTGGTGCTGAGAGCGCCGACGCCGCGAACGCGCGCGTACCCGTCGGCGGCGTAGCCCGCGTTCAGCTCGTTGCAGCAACCGAGCCAGTTGATGCCCGGGTGCGCGACGATGGCGTCCTGGACGGGAAAGGCGAAATCGCCAGGAACACCGAAGATGTCAGCTATCCCGATGTCCCTGAGCCGTCCGAGCACGTGCTGGATTACTGTTGACATTTTGACATTTCCTGATCTCCGGTGATTCACGCGATACTGCCCGGTGCTTGATGCCTCGTCGGCCAGCAGGAGATTCCCCCGGCACCCGTTGGCACGCCACCCACAGCGGGTGATACCGAGCGCGCGGCTGCGCGCGACGGGCCGTACAGTGAAGTGAGGCGATGGGGCCCGTCTGGTGAGACCGCCTGGATGGCTGATGGCTCCTGTGAACCGCGCACGCGGCAAGGGCAGGAGCATGTGATGGCTGACCAGCGCTCCGCGGATCCGCCGGACCAGGCGGCGGCGGAACGGCCGTTCCGATTCGACGGTCTGCTTGCGCAAGAGCCAGCAGACGGGCTGGTCCGCCCTAGGGCGGACCAGCAAACGCTGACCGACCTGCGCCTGGATCAGGTCATCGGCGCCGTCGCTGGCAGCTGGGAGGAACGCGATCTCGTGATCGCGCTGCTCGGCGAGCAGGTCCACGACGTCGCCGCGCTGCGGTACCGGCATGAGGTCTTCCGCGACATGGAAGACCCCGTCCTGTTCGAGGCGATCAAGGCATTTTCCGGCCAGATGCGCGAGGTGCGCAGGCACCTGGACCAGATGAGCAAGATGCGATCGGTCCAGCAGCAGCAGGGCTGGTTCCTGGACGCGGCGGCGATCTTCTGCGACGCCGTCCGGTCGCTCGGCACGAGCCTGGCCGGCCGGCCGCTCACCTCGCGCGCGCTGCGGGCATTCCGCGACTACCTGGCCGGCTATCTTGCCTCGGCACGGTTCGCCGGGCTCGCCGCCGACACCGCGGGCCGCAAGAATGACCTGGCCCGGGTAACGTACCTGGTCCGGATCAAGGGCCTGCGGGTCGAGGTCAGCAGGTACGAAGGCGAGGCGGACTATAGCGCCGAGATCGAGCAGGCTTTCGCGCGCTTCCGGCAGGGCGCGGTGAAGGACTACCAGGTCAAGTACCGGGGCTGGCCGAGCATGAACCACGTGGGCGCGCAGATCCTGGAGCTGGTGGCGCGGCTGTTCACCGACGAGTTCTCCGCCCTGGAGGAATTCTGCCGCCGCCACGCCGACTTCGTGGCCCACGAGATACGCCAGTTCGCTCGGGAAATCCAGTTCTACCTGGCGTACCTGGACTACATAGCGCCAATGCGAGCGGCTGGCCTGCACTTTTGCCTTCCTGAGCTGACGGCCGAGTCGAAGGACGTCTTCGCGCGCGACACCTTCGACCTGGCGCTTGCCGCCAGGCTGGTCTTCGCGGGCACCCCGGTCGTGGTCAATGACTTCGAACTGCGTGATCCCCAGCGCGTCTTCGTCGTCTCGGGCCCCAACCAGGGCGGGAAGACCACGTTCGCGCGAACGTTCGGCCAGCTGCACCATCTGGCCGCCACCGGCTGCCCGGTTCCTGGCAGCTCTGCCCGGATCTACCTGTGCGACCAGGTCTTCACCCACTTCGAGCGGGAGGAGGACATCGCCGACCTGACCGGGAAGCTGGAGGACGACCTACTGCGGATCCAGAAGATCCTGCTGGCGGCGACGCCTCGCAGCGTCGTCATCATGAACGAGATCTTCACGTCCACGACGCTCAGCGACGCGCGGTTCCTCGGCCAGAAGGTCCTTGAGAAGATCGTCGGGCTGGACCTGCTCTGCGTCTACGTGACCTTCATCGACGAGCTGGCGTCCTTCGCGGACACCGTGGTCAGCATGGTCGCCGCCATCGTCCCAGGTAACCCCGCTCAGCGGACCTACAAGGTAGTCGCAAGGCCGGCGGACGGCTTGGCCTACGCGCTCGCCATCGCCGACAAGCACCGGGTCACCTATGCGCAGCTACGGGGACGGATCACGTCATGAAGGCGCACCTGCTGCATCAGCACGAGGACTTCGACTTCGCCATCCCGCTGCCCGCCCACGCGGCCGACCTGACCGGCGACCTGGAGCTCGCCACGCTGCTCGGCGCGATGGCGGCCGGAGACAAGTTCCTCCGCGAGGTGTGTGAGAGGGTGCTGCTGACCAGCCTCACCGATCCCGCGGCGATCCGCTACCGCCAGCGCGTCCTGGCTGACTGCCTGGCCCATCCCGACATCGTGCGCCAGATATACGACATCGCCGTCGGCGCGCTCCAAGACAAGCGCGGCGTGTGGGGCTTCTTGTCTGCGCAGAGCCCCTCGGTGATCCTCTCCGGTGCGGTGAGCCAGCTTGAGGTGCTGATCGCCAGGCTCAGGCAGCTACGGCACCTCGCCGATGCCCACGCGAGCAAGTTCAGCTCCGACGGGTTCACGACGTTCTTCGCCGCCGTGCGGCGGGAGATGGACGACGACTACTTCGCGGCGCTGGCCGGGCACCTGAAGCAGCTGAGGTTCGCCGACGGCGAGCCGCTGAGCGCGCGGCTCAGCCGAGACAATAGCGGCATCGGCTACGTGCTCCGCTCGGGCAGTGCCCGCCGGAGCTGGCGGGAGCGGATCGGGATCGCGCCCCGCACCGTCTACTCCTTCACGATCCCGCCGCGCGACGAGGCCGGGGCCCAGGCGCTGTCGGACATGGTGACCCGCGGGATCAACCTCGTGGCCAACGCGGCGGCACAGTCTTCTGATCACATCTCCAGCTATTTCATGATGCTGCGCGCCGAGCTGGCGTTCTACCTCGGTTGCCTCAACCTGCATGGCAAGCTGGCGGCCAGCGGCCGGCCGCTGACGTTTCCCGAGCCCGCGCCGTGGGATGCACGGGACCTGCGCTGCACCGACCTGCGGGACGTTAGCCTGTGCCTGCACATCGATCACGTCGTCGGCAACGACGCCGACGCCGGCGGCGCCCGGCTGGTGATCATCACGGGCGCCAACTCCGGCGGCAAGTCCACGTTCCTGCGCAGCGTCGGCCTCGCGCAGCTCATGATGCAAGCAGGGATGTTCGTGGCGGCCAGCGACTTTGAGGCCAGCGTCTGCCGCGCGATATTCACCCACTTCATCCGTGAGGAAGATCCCGACCTGGTCAGCGGGCGGCTCGACGAGGAACTGGCCAGGATGAGCGCCATCGCCGACCAGGTCAGCGCGGGCTGCCTCGTGCTCTTCAACGAGTCGTTCGCTGCGACCAACGAACGGGAAGGATCCGAGATCGGCAGGCAGGTCGTGACCGCGCTGCTTGAGGCCGACGTCGGGGTCATGTTCGTCACCCACAACTACGACCTCGCAGAGAGCTTCCGCCGCCAGGCAACGCACCCGGCGCTCTTCCTCCGGGCGCCCAGGCAGCCCGGGGGGCGCCGCGACTTCAAGCTCATCGTCGCCGAGCCACTCCCGACCAGTTTCGGCGCCGACATCTATCAGCGCATCGGCGGGTGGCTCGGCGAAGGAAACCGGGCCGACGAGCCCGTCAGCGAGCGTCCGCCCCGCTGACCTCGCTGGCAGCGGGCGACGTCCCGGCGGCGAGCGGGATGTCCAGCGCGGCGAGCAGGCTGTCGAGCGCCGCCAGGCGGCGCGCCAGTTGCTCGTCGGCGGCCGCTACCTCTCCGGCCGTCGCGCTTCGCAGCGCGGCGGCGTCCGCGAGCGCCTTCTCAAGCCGGCCGGTTCCCTCCAGGTATCGCGCGTCGATGGCGCGCGCGAGTCGCCTGCCTGCCTCGGCAAGCCGGTACTGCAGGTCCGCGCGAGCCCGGCCGATTTGCCTTGGCACCAGGTCAGCGAGCTCGCGGCGGAGGTGCTCCCTGGCGCGCCTGCGCCCCGCCTCACCAGGCAGGTGCCGCCGGATCGCGCCGGCCAGCAGCTCGGTCTGGCCTGGATGCTCAGCCACCTGGTAGAAGAACCTCGCGCCTGGCGCGAGATGCCGGCCAGGCGTCACGACGGCGAGGTCCAGGCCGAGCAGGTCGGCTGCCGCCTGGCGGACGGCATCGAGCTCGGCGCGCAGCGTGCTTGTGACTCGCTCGTCCAGTCGCGACAGCCCGGCTTCCAGCTTCCCGGCCCATTCGGTGCGCCATGCCTGCGCCTGTGCGACCGCCAGTTCCGCCAGCTTCGCGTGGCCAGCGCGCTCGATCTCGGCAGCCGGCGACGAGCTCAGCGCTCCGTCGAGCAACGTCGCGACCTGCTGGCCGACGAGACGCGCCCGCTCGCGCCCGGCTCGTTCCGCGGCCTCGTTCATGGCCGCGAGCATGCGCCCGCACTCCGCCGCTGCCAGGTCGGCGGCGTCCGGGCGGCCATCTCGCACGGCAGCGAGCCGCGCGGCGAACGCCTGCACCCGCGCTGAAGCCTGCGCACCGCGCATCTCGGCCGCCCGCCGCGCCAGGGTCACCTCGTCCCTTAGCGAGCTGGCGATCCGCCTCGCGTGCCCTCGGACCGACCGGCGCAGGTCGCTGTCCCCGGCGCGATCAAGGTACGCGCCGAGGTCAGCGGCGAACTCACCGAATCCGGCATCCGCCGATCCGGCCAGGGCGGCCCGCGCCGACAGCGGGTAGATCCGGATGGCGCGCCCGGCGGCTGCGCCGACCACCTGCCCCGTGAAGGCGAGAACCTCGGCTAGCTCCGATCCGTCAAGATGATCCGCCTTGTTCAAGACGACGAACATCTCGGCCGACAGCCCGGCCACCTTCGCGATCAGCTCGCGCTCACTGCCCGAGACGGGCGGGTCGGCGGTGAGCACGAACACCGCCGCGTCCATGGTCGCGAGCGCCGACTCGGCCTCGATCGTGTTGTGCCCGTGGACCGAGCCGGTCCCCGGCGTGTCCACCAGCTCCACGCCGCGCTCGAGCAGCGCCGCGTCCGTCAGCACGGTGACGGCTCGCAGGCGGCGGCGATTGCCAGGATTGCCTCGCTCGGTCACCAGGTCATCAAGCGCGCCGACGGGGTACTCCTGCGACCTGCCATCGGCGAAGTCCGCGGTGACCACCTCGCGTGGACCGTACCGGACCGTCGTGGCGAGCGCGGTGAGCGGCAGCACTCCCGTCGGCAGGATGGGGCTGCCGAGCAGGGCGTTCACCAGCGTGCTCTTGCCCCGCTTCGCCTCGCCGGCGACGAGCACGCGCAGCCGCCTGGCGGCCAGGCGGTCACGGAGACCGGTTATCGCCTCGCGGTCCTGCTCAGAGCCGAGCGCGGACAACTCGCTCAGCGCCACGGCCAGCGGGTCGGCTTGATCGAACGCGCTCATGCGGCCTCCCACCTGTTACAGGTAGGAACCATTGGCGGCAGCGCCGCGGTTTACCGGCGGGTCCCTCCGCCGTCTTGAGCTTACCGGCCCGGCGGCTGGCCGGCCGAGCTAGGCGCGTCCCGCAGGCCACCGGGCCGCCCGATCGCTCGTGCCAGGTCCAGCCCTAGCACGCGGTCCGCGTACGCGAAGGCCTCGAACTTGGCGCCCGCCGCCACCTCCTCGCTACCCGCCAGCCCGCCCATGAGCTCGACGATCGCCGCGCTGTCAAGCCGGTCAAAGCGCTCGCGGATCATCGCCTTGATCCCTGACGGCACTGGCCTGGAGGGGAACTCCGCCCATCCGGCCACCAGGTTCCGCCACCGCTCAAGCGTCTGGCGCGCGGCGTCCAAGGTCCCCGCCGTGACATCGGACGGCTGCGGGTGCATGACGGCCATCAGCGCGAGCCTGACGGCCAGCGGATCGGTTCCTTCCCCCGGCCGGTCCCGCGCCATCAGCGCGTCACCACCAGCCACGCCACCAAGGCCCGCCACGCCGCCAAGGCCCGCCACGCCACCAAGGCCCGCCACGCCACCAAGGCGCGCCACGCCACCAAGGCCCGCCACGCCGCCAAGGCGCGCCGCGCCTACCGCGGTGGACATGCCCGTGGGCACCGGATCCTGGCGCGCATCCGGGCCGACCACGTGCACGTCGGCCGGGCCGTTGAAGGGATCAGGCAGCAGGTCATGGGACAAGGCCCGCGCCGATGGCGGGTACATCGCCAGGAGCCTGGCAGCCCGCTCGGCCGCATCAAGCGACCCGGGCTCCTGGTCGCCGCCCACATACGCGGTGAACGCCTGCAGTCCGCTCAGCTCGGCCACGCGCGCGAGCAGGTCGGCGACCAGCATGACGCGCAGGGCGGTGAGGTCCGGGCCATCGCCACCGGTGACGTGGACGTGCGCGCACACCTTGATCAGGCCAGGCCGCCTCGGCCGGACCTCCCGGTATGAGCTTGCCGCAGCGTCGAGCAGGCGCAACACAGATCCAGGCTAGTCAGGCTTGGCGAAACGAGTCCGAGCCCGGGGCACCGTCCCGGAACCCCAGCGTGGGGCCCGCACTGCAGCACGGTCCCGCCGGGCCCCGCCCCAGCACACGGTCCCGCCGGCCATCCCCCCCGCAGCCCGCCGTTTCGTCACCATCACCCCTTTAGTTCCGCGCGCCGCGCCGCCGCCGACCGTGTGAATGGGCCCTTCACCCGGAATGACCGGACCAATCCGCCATTCATCAGGAGATAACGATCAAGGTCGGTGACGTGAGAGAGCCAAGTGACCAATGGGACGGCACTGGCCCGGCTGGAGCCGCGCCAGCCCGGCAGCCGCGAAGCCAGTACCCCGAATGCCCGCTTTGCCCTGCTCGGCGGGGCGCGGCGAACCACAACGTGGAGCCTTTGCTGTCGCAGGCGCAGCAGCAAGGGCCCCACGGTGCTGTAAGCCCGGTAAGGGCCCCACGCCGGGGCTCGCCCCATTGGCTCAGGCAAGCGCCGTGACCACGGCGAGCAGGGCGACGAGCGCGATCAGCAGGTAGGCGAGGTAGGCGTCCAGCCGGCCTGACTGCAGCCGCTTCACGGTGCGCACGATGACCATGAGCGGTCGCATGGCGGGCCGGTACAGGTAGGTCTCGACCACCTCGATCACATCCGAGCTATAGCCGAGCCTCGGCCCAGGGACAGGCGTCGATTCGGACGGCTCCGCACCGGATGCGAGCGGCCTCACCTCGGCGCGGGTACGCAGCACGGCTGCCAGCACACGGCGGGTGGGGTTGGCGAAGCCGGTGGCGGTGTAGGAGTCGGCGCCCTCGACGCCAGCGGTCGCCGATCGCCATGCGGGCACCCGGCGCACGCTGGTCATCCTTCGGCCCGCGGCTAGGCGGGTGAAGGCCAGCACCGCGAGCGCGAGGAGCGGCATCACGATCCACAGCCACGATGGCGACAAGACGGAAAAGCCGCTGAATACCGGGCCGAGCACCCAGGGCGCCTGCCGGGCTCCTTCGACCGTCGGCGCGGCGACCACTGGCGAGAGCCCGGCGGCCAGCGCGCGGATGACCAGCGGCAGCAGCGCCGTGGTGAGCAAGCAGCAGGCCGACAAGATCGCGATGCCTGCCTTGCCCAGCCTTCCCCCGTCCCAGAGCCGCCCCGGCTGCGGGGGGTTACGGGGGGTCGCCCCCCCGGGCAAACACTGCGGGGGGTTACGGGGGGTCGCCCCCCCGGGCAAGCACTGCTCGGCGGCGGAGGGTCGTGGCCCCAGCACGACGAGCCCGATCAGCCGGACGAACGTGACCCCGGCGAAGCCCGCGGTCAGCGCGACAGCGGCGCCGGCGATGGCCAGCAGCAGCCGGTATCCGAGCTCGGGCACGCGGAACTGCTGAAGCAGTGCCTCGAGCAAGAACCACTCGGATGCGAACCCCAGGGTGACCGGCAGGCCGGCGAGGGTCAGCGAGCCGATCGCGAGCCCGGTGCCCGTCCACGGCCGGTGGCGGGCCGACCCGCGTAGCGCGTCGAGGTCATCGTCGGGTCGCGCGCCTGGCTGGCCGTCATCGTCGCCCGCGGTGACGACGGCGCTGGCGGTGAACATCAAGGACTTGGCTGCGGCGTGCGCGACGATCTGCAGCGTTCCCGCGAGCAGCCCGACCGCGGTGAGCCGCTGGTCGCCGGTCGCGGCGCCGACCAGGGCGACGCCGTAGCCGACGAGGATCAGGCCGCTGTTCTCCACGCTGGAGTAGGCGATGACCCGCTGCAGCCTGGGCTGGACCGCGGCGTGCGCGATGCCGAGCAGCGCGGTCAGGCCGGCCAGCACGAGCAGGCTGCCGGTCAGCCAGGCGGGCGGGGGGCCGAGCAGGGCGAGCGTGCGCCAAAGACCGTAGAAGCCGACGTTGACCGCGACCCCGCCCATGATCGCGCGGGCCGGCCCGGGGGCGGCCGCGTAGCCGCGCGGCAGCCACACCTGGAACGGGACGAGACCGACCTTGACCGCGAAGCCCGCGATCAGCAGCGCTTGCGCGGCCTCGCGCGCGGTCCCCCGGTGCACCAGGGCGAACGAGGCGATGTGCAGCGAGCCGGACCGCACGGCGAGCAGCAGCAGCCCGAGCAGCAGCGCCGCCCCGCTGATCTTCCCGAACGCCAGCGTGATCAGCGCCCCGCCTGGCCGCCCCGGCCTGCCGCGCTCGAACCCGGCGAGCAGGTAGAACGCAATGGTCAGCAGCTCCCAGGACAGCAGGAGCGTGAACGCGTCCCTGGCGGTCAGGAAGACCGCGACGGCGCCGAGGGTCAGCGCGTAGCTGGCGCCGAGGCCACGGCGGCCGACCGCGCCTGGCCGCGCGGCCCAGGATGCGAACGCTAGCGAGATGGCGAACGCGGCACCGAAGCCGATCACCAGGAACAGGCCGGAGAGCCGGTCCGCGGTCAGGTCCGCGGTCCCGGCGCCAAGCCAGCCAGCTACCGGCAGCCGCGCCTGGTGGCCAGCGAGTGCGCCGGCACCTGAGATGGCGATGCACGCCGCCCCGGCGGCCCCGGTCAGGTAGGGAAGAGCGCGGTACCTGTCGCCGCGCGCCCCGGCGATCAGGTCGGCGAGCGCGGCGATGACGAACGCGGCGAGGCCGGCCGCGAGGGTCACGCTGAAGCCGGTCATCACGAGGCCCCTTCCGATGCCGGCGGTGCCGATGCCGGCGGTG